>JBLNBI010000402.1:0-5749 GCA_050259815.1 Actinomycetota bacterium
TCTCGGACAGCGGGTTGGTCTGGTCCATGAACTGGGACAGCTGGCTGGAACCGAAGAATTCCTTGATGGCGGCGCTGATCGGCTTGGCGTTGATCAGGTCGTGGGGCATCAGGTTCTCGGACTCGGCCTGGGACAGACGCTCCTTGACGGCACGCTCGACACGCACCAGGCCAGCGCGGAACTGGTTCTCGGCCAGTTCGCCGACGGAGCGGACCCGGCGGTTGCCCAGGTGGTCGATGTCATCGATATCGCCGCGGCCGTTGCGCAGCTCGACGAGGATCTTGATGACTTCGACGATGTCGCGGGGCGACAGGGTCAGTTGCTGGACAACTTCCGCATTGGCGCCCAGGGGCTTCAGCTTGGCGGCCAGAGCCTCGGCTTCAGCCAGGGTCAGGTTCTCGGCGATGGCACGCGGACCGTAGGGCAGCTCGGCAACCAGTTCCTGGATGGAGGCCAGGGGCAGGCCGGTGCCTTCCGCCA
The DNA here is from genome assembly GCA_050259815.1 of Actinomycetota bacterium. Lineage (GTDB taxonomy): Bacteria > Pseudomonadota > Gammaproteobacteria > Burkholderiales > Rhodocyclaceae > JAGTRP01. The sequence goes on from JBLNBI010000402.1 coordinate 481, forward strand.
GGTTCTTGAGGGCGGCTTCGGCGCGGGAGGCCAGGCTGCGGACGACGGTCTTGTACTCGGTAACGTCGGGGCGGCCCAGGCGGCGGTTGAACTTCATGCGGCCGACGGCGGACAGATCGTAGCGCTCGTCGGAGTAGAACAGGCCGTGGAACAGGATCTCGACGGCTTCCTCGGTGGGCGGCTCGCCGGGGCGCATCATGCGGTAGATGGCGATGCGGGCAGCCTGCTTGGAGGCGGTTTCGTCGGCACGCAGGGTGTTGGAGATGAAGGCGCCCCGATCCAGGTCGTTGGTATACAGGGTCGGCACGGACTCGACGCCGGCTTCCCGCAGCTTGGCCAGCAGGGACTCGGTAATCTCGTCGTTGGCGTCGGCGATCACTTCGCCGGTGTTCTGGTCGACGATGTTCTTGGCGATGACGCGGCCGATGATGAAATCCTCGGGAACACCGATGCGCTCGATACCGGCGGCCTGGATTTCACGGATGTGCTTGGCAGTGATGCGCTTGTCCTTGGCGACGATGGTCTTGCCGTCCGGCGCCACGAAGTCGAAGCGGGCCACTTCGCCGCGCAGGCGCTCGGGCACCAGGGCGAAGTCGATGGCATTCTTGCGCAGATAGAAGGTGTCGAACTCGAAGAAACCGGCCAGGATCTCTTCGGAGGACATGCCGATGGCCTTCAGCAGGGTGGTCACCGGCATCTTGCGGCGACGGTCGACGCGGAAGAACAGGGTGTCCTTGGGATCGAATTCGAAGTCCAGCCAGGAGCCGCGGTAGGGAATCACGCGGGCGGAGAAGAGCAGCTTGCCGGAGCTGTGGGTCTTGCCGCGGTCGTGCTCGAAGAACACGCCGGGGGAACGGTGGAGCTGGGAGACGATGACCCGCTCGGTACCGTTGATGACGAAGGAACCGTTGGTGGTCATGAGCGGAATCTCGCCCATGTACACTTCCTGCTCCTTGACTTCCTTGACGGTATCCGGGGCTTCCCGGTCCATGATCACGAGACGGACCTTGGCGCGCAGGGACGACGCGAAGGTGAGGCCCCGCTGTTGGCATTCCTTGACGTCGAAGGCAGGCTCGCCCAGCATGAAGCTGACAAATTCCAGGCGGGCGTTGCCGGAATGGGAGACGATCGGGAAGATCGACGTAAACGCCGCCTGCAGGCCCTCGTTCTTGCGCTTTTCCGCCGGTATCTCGGCCTGCAGGAAAGCGGTGAAGGACTCGAGCTGGGTCGCAAGCAGGAAGGGCACGTCAAGCACGGTTTCTCGCTTGGCGAAGCTCTTGCGGATGCGTTTCTTCTCGGTATAGGAGTAGGTCATGGTCGCTCCGGGATCACGAAGGCAAAGATGGGCCTGAGAAAAACAGGCAAACGCAAACGCGCTCTCCTCCCTTGACGGATACAGGGAAAGCGCCGCTTGCGTTTACCAGTTCATGGTTTAGTTCGATGCGAGTTTCTCGTTTGGTTCAATTCTTTTTTACAAAACACAAAAGGGCTGGCAGTGAAAACTGCCAGCCCACAGGGCAACCTGTCGATTACTTGAGTTCGACCTTGGCGCCAGCTTCTTCCAGCTGCTTCTTGAGGGCTTCAGCGTCGGCCTTGGAGATGCCTTCCTTGACGGGCTTCGGAGCGCCGTCGACGACGTCCTTGGCTTCCTTCAGGCCCAGGCCGGTAGCAGCGCGGACGACCTTGATGACTTCAACCTTCTTGTCGCCGGCAGCGGTCAGGACAACGGTGAACTCGGTCTGCTCTTCAGCAGCGGCGGCAGCAGCACCACCAGCCGGGCCGGCAACGGCGACGGCAGCGGCGGAAACGCCAAACTTCTCTTCGAACGCCTTGACCAGGTCGTTCAGTTCCATGACGGTCAGGGAGCCAACGGCTTCCAGGATGTCTTCTTTGCTAATTGCCATTTCAAATAACTCCTAAATCAGTTCGTAAGCGGTACGGTTAAGCGGTAGCTTCTTCGCGCTGCTTGGCCAGTGCAGCCAGGCCGCGGACGAAGCCGGCAACCGGAGCTTGCATGACGTACAGCAGCTTGGAGAGCAGCTCTTCGCGGCTCGGGACGGAGGCGAGGGCCTGCACACCGGCTTTGTCGAGCACCTTGCCGGCATAGGAACCGGCCTTCAGGACGAGCTTGTCGTTGGTCTTGGCGAAGTCGTTGAGGACCTTCGCGGCGGCCACCGGGTCGGCGGAAACGCTGTAAATCAGCGGTCCGACCATTTGGTCAGCCAGGCCAGCGAACTCGGTGCCCGCGACCGCGCGACGTACCAGGGTGTTCTTGAGCACACGCAGGTAAACGCCAGACTCGCGTGCCTTCTTGCGCAGCACGGTGAGGTCGGTGACCTCGATGCCACGGTACTCGGCGATCACGATGGTCTGAGCGTTGGCCACTTGTGCCGACACCTCAGCTACAACCGCTTTCTTGTCGTTCAGATTGAGACCCACAGGTCTTTCCTCCTTTCAAGTCATAACACGATGGAAACAAATTCCATCGCCCTTACGGCGACCTGAACCAGAAGCCTTACCGTCCCTTGCGGGGCGGCAGAAAATCTTGTTCTGGGTACACCGTCTGCGCAGGTTGCTTTCGCGATTAAGCTCCGGTTATCAGCCAGGGCGCCTGCGGTCTTTGACGATCCGCCGCCGGTTCGCTTACGCGGCCGGCGACGGCCCAAAGTTCCTACTTAGCCAACCAGGGTAGCCTGGTCGACGCGAACGCCGGGGCCCATGGTGGCAGCCACGGCAACCTTCCGCAGGTACTGACCCTTGGAGGAAGCGGGCTTGGCCTTATTCAGGGCGTCGATCAGCGCCTTCAGGTTGGTTTCCAGATTCTCGACAGAGAAGGAAGCGCGACCGATGGTGGCGTGAACGATACCGGCCTTGTCGGTACGGTACTGAACCTGACCGGCCTTGGCATTCTTGACGGCGGTAGCCACATCCATGGTGACGGTGCCGACCTTCGGGTTCGGCATCAGGCCACGGGGACCGAGGATCTGGCCGAGTTGGCCGACGACCTTCATGGCGTCCGGGGTAGCGATGACCACGTCGAAATTCAGATTGCCAGCCTTGACTTCGGCAGCCAGGTCGTCGAAACCGACGACTTCGGCGCCAGCAGCCTTGGCAGCTTCGGCCTTCTCGCCCTGGGCGAAGACGGCGACGCGCACGCTCTTGCCGGTACCGGCGGGCAGCACGACGGAGCCGCGAACGACCTGGTCGGATTTACGGGCATCGACGCCCAGATTGACGGCCACGTCGATGGACTCGTCGAACTTGGCGACAGCGGTTTCCTTGGCCAGGGCCAGGGCTTCCTGGACCGGGTACAGCTTCTGGGGCACAACCTTGCCCTGCAGAGCTTTTTGACGCTTGGTGAGCTTTGCCATGATTACAGACCCTCCACCGTGATACCCATGGACCGGGCGGAACCGGCGATGGTGCGGACAGCGGCGTCCATATCGGCAGCAGTCAGGTCCGGCATCTTGGTCTTGGCGATTTCCTCGGCTTGGGCGCGAGTGATCTTGCCGACCTTGTCGGTGTGCGGCTTGGCGGAACCGGACTTGATGCCGGCAGCCTTCTTGATCAGGATGGTGGCCGGCGGGGTCTTCATCACGAAGGTGAAGGACTTGTCCGCGTAGGCGGTGATGACCACCGGAATCGGCAGGCCCGGCTCGACGCCTTGAGTCTGGGCGTTGAAGGCCTTGCAGAATTCCATAATGTTCAGGCCGCGCTGGCCCAGGGCAGGACCGATCGGGGGCGACGGATTCGCCTTGCCGGCCGGCACTTGCAGCTTGATGTAGCCAACAATTTTCTTGGCCATATTTGCTCCTAAGTGATGAGTGGTAGCGCGGTCTCAGCTCTCGCTTACTGCCGCTCCTCTTGCCGGAACTTCAAGGGCGCCCGGCAAACCCTGAATGCTTAGGCCTTTTCGACCTGGGAAAACTCGAGTTCCACCGGGGTAGCGCGACCGAAGATGGTCACGGAAACCCGCAGGCGGTTCTTCTCGTAGTTGACGTCTTCCACGGAACCATGGAAATCGGTGAAGGGGCCTTCCTTGACGCGAACGACCTCGCCCACCTCGAACAGCACCTTGGGACGGGGCTTCTCCACCCCTTCCTGCATCTGGTGCATGATCTTCTCGACTTCCTTTTCGGAAATCGGAGTGGGACGGGTAGCGGTGCCGCCAACGAAACCGGTGACCTTCGGAGTATTCTTCACCAGGTGCCAGGTGTCGTCGTTCATTTCCATTTCGACCAACACATAGCCCGGGAAGAACTTGCGCTCGGAAATGGCCTTCTGACCACCGCGCATTTCGACAACTTCCTCGACCGGAACGAGAATCCGGCCGAACTTGTCCTGCATACCCTGGCGGTTGATGCGCTCCTGGATGGCGCGCATGACGCTTTTCTCGAAGCCGGAATAGGCGTGGACTACGTACCAGCGTTTGCTCATGATTTCTTCCAGCCCAACACCAGGTCGTAAAGAACCCACTCGAGGCTCTTGTCAGTCAAATAGAGGACCACAGCCATGACCACAACGAAAGCAAAAACGGCTCCCGTGGTCTGCATGGTTTCCTTGCGCGACGGCCAGACGACCTTCTTGGTTTCGACACCAGCTTCCTGGGCGAAAATAAAAAAGCGCTGCCCCGGCTCGGTTTTCCAAGCCACGGCAGCAGCTACTGCTACGCCCGCCAGAACGGCGAGGACGCGCAGAATCATGGCCTGCTCGGAGAGCAGGTAGAAACCAGCCACGCCAGCAGCCAGCAAAAGCAGGGCCAGCGCGAACTTGATTTTGTCGGCCATTTCGATCGCGTTTCTAAATACGGTGGCAGGGGCAGAGGGAATCGAACCCCCAACCTTCGGTTTTGGAGACCGACGCTCTGCCAGTTGAGCTATACCCCTGCAGCAGAGACACTAAAGTGCCCCAGAATCCCGGGGCACCTCGGTTAGACGATCCTCGATTACTCGATGATCTTGGCGACGACGCCGGCACCAACGGTACGGCCGCCTTCGCGGATGGCGAAGCGCAGACCTTCTTCCATGGCGATCGGGGCGATCAGCTTGACGGTGATGGAGACGTTGTCGCCAGGCATCACCATTTCCTTGTCCTTGGGCAGCTCCACCGCGCCGGTCACGTCCGTGGTACGGAAGTAGAACTGGGGACGGTAGCCGTTGAAGAACGGGGTGTGGCGGCCGCCTTCGTACTTGGAGAGGATGTACACCTCGGACTGGAAGTGGGTGTGCGGCTTCACGGAACCCGGCTTGCACAGCACCTGGCCGCGCTC
>JBLNBI010000403.1:0-11378 GCA_050259815.1 Actinomycetota bacterium
CTGCCCTTCATGGTGGCCCAGGAGAAGATCGCCCTCTTCTACTGGATGCGTGAATGGACCGGCGTGGTCTTCCTCATCGGCCTGGTGATCTACATCATCAGCTTCTTTGTAGGCGGCCGGGAAGAAAAGGCAGCGTAAGCAAAGGTATCCTCCAAGCACCTCTTGGCGCGGATCGAAAGGTCCGCGCCTTTTTTCTTTTTGGGGCACACCTAGGCCGGGACGCCGTCCTCCCGGGGCTGGACATTGACCTTCATGACCTGCTCCAGGGAAATGTTGGGGCGATGGATGTGATAGCCCTGGGCCAGGCCGATGTCGTGGAGGAAGACCTGGTCCAGGACCGCCGCATCCTCCACGTATTCCGCCACGGTGCGGATGCCCAGGTCCTTGGCGAGGCTGACGATGCTGCGCACCAGGGCCCGGTCCTTGGCGTTCTTTTCCATGCCCAGGATGAAATCCCCCTCGATTTTCAGGAAGTCGATGGGGAAGCGCTTCACGTAATGGAAGGACGAGAATCCCGAACCGAAGTCGTCGATGGCCAGCTTGAAGCCCTCGCCCCGCAGGGTGGCGACGAAACGGTCGAGGAGGGCCATGTTCTTGATGGTCTCCCGTTCGGTGATCTCGAACACGATGCGGCCGTGGTCGATGTTGAACCGCCCCACGATCTGCCGGATTTCCTGGATGAAATCGTTGAGCACCAGGGCCCGGGGCGACATGTTGATGAACAGGTAGCCGGCGTAGCCGGACCGTTCCACCGCCATGAGGGCCTTTTCCAGCTGGATGAAGTCCAGCTTGTGCATCACCCCCATCTTCTCGGCGATAGCCACGTACTCGTCGGCGGCCATGAAGCTGCCGTCGTCCATCTGGATGCGGGACAGCACTTCCACCGCCTCCACCAGCCCTGTGTGGACGCTGACGATGGGCTGGAAGAAGGGCACCACCCGGCAGTTCTCGATGGCGTTGAGGATGATCATGCTCTTCTCCCCCAGGGTCCGGAAAACGTCGATGACGTCGTCCGCCGTGGGCATGATCACCCGGTTCTTACCGTCAGCCTTGGCCCGGTACATCATGTTGTCGGCGAAGAGGAAGAGGTCCCGGCTGGCCCCCGCGTGGTCCGGGTAGCAGGCCATGCCCACCGACACTGAGCCGTTCACCCGGGTGCCGTCGGGCGCGGCCATGGCCACCCGGGAAACCGCCTCGATGATGCGCAGGGACACTTCCTTGGCGGCCCCCAGATCCGTCTCCGGCAGGATGGCCACGAACTCGTCGCCGCCGTAGCGGGCCAGCAGGTCGTCCTCCCGGATGGCTCCCTTGATGCCATCCACCACCTGCTGCAGGAAGGTGTCGCCGACGCCGTGGCCGTAGGAATCGTTGATGGACTTGAAATTGTCCACGTCCATGACCAGGACGCTGAACTTTTGCCCGTGCCGAGACGAACGGGCCACCTCGCTGTCGATCAGCTCCCAGAACACTCGCTGGTTGTAGAGGTTGGTGAGGGGGTCCCGGGTGGCGTAGTACTCCAGGTCCTTGGTGTAGCGGCCGATGGCCTTGGCCGAGCCCACCACGTTGAGGAGGGTCGCCAGGATGCTCCGCACCGCCAGCAGGCGGCTGGGCTCCCGGTCGGCCTGGGGCTGCATGCCGATGCCCACCATGCCGCCGATCTTGGGAATATCCACCAGCAGCGAGGTCACCTGCACCTCGATCTCGTGCTCCCCGAGATCGGGTAGGGATTGGGAAGAATCGGCCACATTGTGGGTCACCTGCATGGCGTAGCCCGCCTGGAAATGGTCGGTGGCGGCCAGGGCCCGCCGCACGCAGGCCTCGAAGCTGTCCCGGGCGGCCTCGCTCGGACGGAAGCGCCAGAACACCTCCAGGTCGTAGGCCTCCTCGCCCACCCGGGACAGTGCGAACATGGCATAGGCCGGCAGGATGGCGTCGATTTCCACCATGAGGCGCTTCACGTATTCCCGCCAGTCCTTGACCACCTCGGAGGTGAGGACGAACTTCTCCAGGAGCCCGATCTCGAATTCCACCATTTCCTTGTCCACCGCGATATGGCGGATGCGCTCGGTGAGCTGGATGATTTCCCGCTGGACCAGGTTGAACTCGGAAAAACCCAGGCGCCCGGAGTCGGATTCCAGCTGGCGCAGGTCGGAGACCTTGCCGACCCGGCGGATGTCCCGGGCCAGTTCGGCGAGGGAGGCCCCCAGGCGCCGCCGGATATAGAAGACGATGAGCAGGGTGACCATCAGGACCACGGGAATGACCGGAATCAGGACATAGGTAAAGCGCTCCCGGTGGGAGGCGATCTGGTGGCTCACGTCCAGACGCACGTCGATGACGCCCAGCACGTCCCCCACCGCGGCATTGGTGTGGCAGCGCTGGCATACCTCGGTGGCCTTCAGGGGGCGCACCACCCGGACCACGTCGCCGATATCCTCCCGGGCCTGCTGGCCGTCGGCCAGGGCTTGGGCGATGAGGGCGTCGGCGGGCTTCTGGTCGATCTCGCCGAAGCGTGCGCTCACCTTGGGGCCCCGGTAAATGTCGATCCGGCGGGGCGTGTCGTCCACCGACTTCTGGATGGCCTCGATGTAGCGCTCCAGCTGCTGGCGGCTCCAGCCGGTGCTCATCAGCTCGAACATGGTGTTGAAGGTCAGGGAGGCGAAGCCGTTGGCGTCCTCGGCGGCGTCTTCCCGGACCAGATGGTCGTAGATGCCGGAAATGACCACATAGCTCGTCCCCACCATGGCGCAGGAGAACACCACCCCCGCGGCCAACAACAGTCCTCTGATGCTGCGAACCAGATTCATCTTGTCTCCCTTGGCCAGCTTATTTTGGAGCCCCGCCTATGCAAGATTCATTCCCCTACCCAGCCGGGGTCCCTCTAGTGCCCGGAAATCCCCATGGGATGGTCTTTTCACCCTCCCGGAGCAAGCCGGTGGCTGGCGCAAACAAGCCCAATCCCGAGAGCTGCGCTACCATTTTCAAGAAGGATGGCATCCCGGGAGCGGGAAAACCGCCTCCCTCTCCCGGTCAGCGCAGGCTCACCGTCTGCTGCTTCCAGGCGGGACTCTGCCAGCGGTAGAAGAGGCTAAGGCTGCTGGGCTTGTCCGCCTGCTTCTCCACTTCCAGGGTGGCGAGGTTGAGCACCTCGAAGCTCTGCTTGTAGCGGCCCTCCACCCGGGTTTCCCGGGCGGCCAGGAGGCGCTCGTTGCCGGGCAGCCAGCCGGCGAATTCCACATAACCCAGTTCCGGGTTATCGGCGGCCGGGGGAACGGCCTCCACCGTCCAGCCCGCCGGCCCCTGGCGGAATATCCACATTTCCCGCCAGGATTCCAGGGGCTGGACCGCCAGGGCCAGGGCCGTTCCCTGGGCATTGGCGACGGCCGAGCCGGGCCACACGACCCCGTAGGTGCAGCGGCTGACCAGAGGCTTATCCACGTTGCCCTTGGCATCCACCAGATGGACGCAGGTTTCCCCCGGCTGGCCGGGGCGGGTCACGATCCGCAGCTTGGCCGGCGTGGCCGGCACCCCCGGTTCCGCCGCCCAGCGGGAAGCCCCCACCCGGATGGCGGCATCGCTGTAAGCGGCGGCGTCCGTTTCCATGAGTTCGCTCTTGTTGATGGCGGCAAGTTCGTCCAGGGCCCGGCTGCCGGCGGCCTGGACGGCGGGGAGCCCCAGTTCCGGGCGGCGGGCCCGCTGGTAGGCGAGGCTCGCCCAGACCCCGGCCTTGCGCAGCCGCAGGCGGTTCTTCAGTACCTCCGGCAAGTTGCGCATTTCCACCCGGTCCAGGACCTCGGCCCGCCAGTTGTCCACGTTGAAGCGCTCCACCGGGGTCAGGGTGGGGGCAACGCATTCGTGCTTGGTTAGGGCCAGGGCGGCCAGGGCCTTCTGGCTATCGGTGGAAGGCAGGGCGAGGACCCGGCGGTGAGCCTCGCCGTCGTAGCAGAGCTGCACCTGGCCGTTCTTCTCGAAGCTCTTCATCTCCACCCCGTAGGCGGCCACCACTTCCAGGTGGGCCGCCACCGCTTCCCCGGCCTTGCCGGCCCGGCCCTGGCTGGCCCGGCGGGCCAGGCGGTCGGCCATGGCCCCGAGGGCGTCGAAGACCTCGCCGTTGATGGCCTCGGCCGGGGCGGCCCGCAGGTAGGCGGCGGCGTAGCCGATGCCCAGAGCTTCCGATCCCGGGGTATCCCGCAGGAAGCGGACCACCGACAGCAGTTCCGGTGCCCCTTCCGGCTTCAGGGACTGGATGCGCACCTGGCTGGCCTTGATGTAGCCGGCCCGCTCCCGGCGGTGGTCGTAGACCTGGAGGAAGTCCCCCTTCTCGCCCCGGATTTCCAGGCTGTCCCCCTGCCAGAGCACGGCCTGCTGGGCGGCGGAGTCCTTGGGGGCGGCCCGCAGGGCGGACTGGTCCTGGGCGACGATGGCGACGACGGTGAGGGCAGTGGCGAGCATGGTCATTCCCCTTCCTGGCCGGCGCCCTGTTCCTGGGGCATGGAAGTGCGTTGTGCCTTGCCGCCCCCCAGGAGCGTGGAGCCGATGAAGCCGCCGTCCGCCGGGGGCGGGGCGATGATGACGGAAATCTTGTCGGAGAGCTTGTCCGCCAGGGTCTTCTGGATAAGGAGCGGGTTCTTCTGGATGAGTGCGCCGTCCCGGGCGAGCTGGTCGCTGGCGATCTTGCCCAGGCGCTCCTGGCGGTAGGCTTCGGCATCCGCCAGCTTCTGGCGGGAATCGGCCTCGCCGGCCGCCTCGATACGGCGTGCCTGGGCCTGGGCCTCGGCCCCCTTGATGCGGGCGATTTTCTCGGCCTCGGCCTCCAGGCCCCGCTGCTCGATCTGCTTCTGCTTGAAGGGCAGGACGTGCTTCATGGCCTCGGCCTGGGCCTTGGCGGCGATGATCTGCTCCTCGCCGGCGGCCTCGGCGGCCTTCTCCCGGCGGATCTTCTCGGCCTCGGCCTCCAGGGCGGTCTGCTTCACCTGCTTGTCCTTCAATTCCAGGGTGTAGCGCATCTTCTCGGTTTCCAGTTCCTCGGCCAGAAGCTTTTCCATGCCCGCCTTGTAGTCGTGGGGCAGGTCCACCTTGCCCATGGTGACGCCCTCCAGGACGATGCCGTCGGCGGCGAGCCGGGGCTTCAGCTCGGTTTCCATGACCTGCTGGATTTCCTGGCGCTTGGTGGAGAAGATTTCCCGCACCGTGTATTTGGCCAGGGTCTTGTAGAGCACGCCCTGGACCACCGGCTCCACCACCTCGCCGTCGATGTCTTCGGGCAGAGACCGGGCCATGGCGGGAATCTGGGCCGGGTCCAGGTGGTAGCGGACGCTGATATCCACGCCCAGGGACAGGCCCTCCACCGACTGGAAGGGCGCCGGGCCGGAAGCGCTGGCCCCGGCGGTGGGACGGTAGATGCGGTCCCGCAGGGAATAGCGGCGCAGCTCGTGCAGGCCGGGAATGACCAGGACGGCGCCGTCCTTGAATTCGGTGGCGTCGCCGGTCAGCTGATTGACCCGGATGGCCGTTTCGCCGCGGCCAACGCTCTGCATGGGCGGATGCTGGTAGAGGGCGTAGCCGCCGACGGCCATGAGGCTCGCCGCGATGATGCCCAGGCGGGCACCGTGCACGCCCTTGGCCAGCCGGCCTGCGGCGGGGCCGGCGACGGCCCCCAGGCGGCCCATGGATTCCTTGATCTTCCTGCCCAGTTCCTTCATTTGTTCCGACATGATTTTTCTCCTTCGACTTGTTGTTCAACACGGACTTCCATGGCAGCCATCGTCCGCCAGGTGCCGTGGAGGTATCAAAGCCGTCGCGGGGGCAGTTCGGTCACCGGCGTTTCCGTCCGGTAAGGGGTGTGAATGAACATTCACGCCGGGGCGATGATCGGGGGCCGCAAAAAGAGGGATACTTGCCCCCGGCATGAAAAGGAGGAGCCGGCCATGAAGGTAGCGGTCATCGAAGACGACATCCCCACCAGCAACCAGTTGAAGGAATGGATCCTGGCCGCCCGGCCGGGCATCGCCGTGGACCAGTGGTTCAACCGGGACGACGCCGAGGCCGCCATCGCCCGGGAGAACTACGACCTGGTCACCCTGGACATCGAGCTGGGCCGGGAGCGCCATGCCGGCGTGGCCGTCATCAACGCCATCAACAAGACCGGCCGGGGGACGCCGGTGCTGGTGGTTTCCGCCATGCCCGCCGCCATCTACCGCAGCATCATGAAGGCCCTGGACGCCTGGGATTACCTCCAGAAGACCACCTTCGAGGAGGCCGATTTCATCGAGACTTTCCTGGAAATACTCCGGGCCTCCCGGGACAAGGCCGGCGGCAAGCCGGAGCCGGCGGGCGACGAGCTTTCCATCGACCCCCTGCGCCAGAGCACGCCCCTGTGGCGGGGCAAGCGGGTGAACCTGCCCCTCACCGCCCAGCGCATCCTCGCCGCCCTCTACCAGCGAAAGGGCCAGGTGGTGTCCTACGACGACCTCTTCCAGGTCGTGAAGAGCGGCCGCAACCGGGACAACATCCGGAAGCACATCAGCACCATCCGGGAAGCCTTCCGGGAGCTGGACGAGGATTTCGACCGCATCGAGAACATCCCCATGCGGGGCTTCCGCTGGTCTGACCAGAACGAGGCCCACCGGAAATGAAGGCGGCCCTGGCCTGGCTGGCCTCCTTCCGCCTGCGCATCCTTTTCCGCACCTCCTTCCTGCTCCTGGCCCTAGCCGTGGTCGCCATGGCTGTGGCCGTGCTCCAGGAGGAAAAGCAGCGCAGCTACGACAACTACCGGGCCAGCTTCGAGAAGACCAAGGCCCAGATCGTCGCCCGGCTCCATCACCCCTCCGGCCAGCTCGCCCTCCTCAACCCGAGCTGGGGAGCGGCCCTGGCCGCCGCCGGCCGGCCCGTGGTGCTGCCCTATTCCGCCATCGACTTCGACGACCAGAGCAAGGTGAGGAATGCCGTGGAAATGGCCGGCTGCCTGGTCCAGTACCCGAACCACGGCAGTCTGTGCGTGGCCATCGGCAACAATCCCTGGGCGGGGGGCTACATCTACGCCGCCGGCACCTTCGGGAGCGGCCCCCTGGAGGCCCACCGCATCGGCGACGAATTCCTGGACGGCGCCCTCCGCCTGCGGGTGACCGCCAGCCTGCGGGGCCAGACCTACCGCTGGATCGCCCCCTTCGAGCCCATGGCGACGGCCGTCCCGTCCCGCCAGGAAGGGGTACGGGGCCGCTTCACCGGCTACCAGGAACTGGAGGGCCGGGACTACAACGGTGCCCGGCCGGTAAAGGAATTCCGCGGCTGGATCTGGCAGGACGGCAGATGCCTGGCCGGCCCGACCGACGCCGACGACTGCCAACGCAAGTCCTTCTTTTCGCTACGCCTGCCGGTGGAGGTGCTGCAGGACGCCCTCTTCCAGAAAGAGAAGCCCACCTGGCCGCCGCCGGACCTGGACCAGTTCCGGGTGCGGGTGGAAGTCCTGCCGCCGGGGGACGGCCCCGCCCTCTTCGACAGCAACCGGGAAGGCGCCGCCCCGGCCTTCGCCCTGGAGGACGTGACCGGCCTGCTGCTCCCGGGAGAAAGCCTCTCCATCCGCCGGGTCGTGGGGGACCGGGAGACGGAGGTCGCCCAATTCTCCGGCCGGGAGGAGGCCCTGGAACAGTCCTCGCCGCTGCTGACCCGCCTCATCCGCAAGCTGCCGGTGGAAACCCTGGATACGCCGGTAGTGGAACTGAATGACGAGGTCTCCACCGCCCTCGGCCACTATCGCCTGCTGCTCCGGGGCGACGCCCGCAGCGTGAACAAGACCCTCAGCGTCGTCGCCACCCGGGTGTCCTGGTTCGTGGGCGCCATGCTGGGGGCCATTGGCCTGGCCTGGCTGGTGATCGAGATCGGCATCATCCGGCGCATCGCCCGGCTCACCGGCCGCACCCGGGGCCTCTCCAAGACCGTCCATGGCGACGGCGGCCTTGAGCGCTACGACCTTTCCGACCTGCGGGGCCGGGACGAGCTGGGCCTCCTGGCCACCGCCCTCAACGACCTGCTCCGGCGGGTGAAGGAGGACGCCGAGCGGGAGCGCATCCGGGCCGAGCAGGAGAAGGACATGTGGCACGCCGTGGGCCACGAGATCGTGTCGCCCCTCCAATCCCTCCTGGCCCTGCACGGCAGCCCGGAGGATGCCAGCCACCGCTACATCCAGCGCATGCAGCAGGCGGTGCGCATCCTCTACGGCAGCGCCAGCCCGAGCGAGGCCTTCCAGTCCTCCAGCCTGTCGGTGCAGGCCGTGGATATCGCCGAATTCCTGAGGAACGTCGCCGACAACGCCGGCATCGCCGATGTGACATGTACCGCCGCCGGCCCGGTTCCGGTGCGGGCCGACGAGTATTCCCTGGAGGACGTCTTCGCCCACATCCTCAAGAACGCCGACCGCTACCGCACCCCCGGCACGCCTATCGGCCTGGGGCTGGAAACATCCGAGACCACCGCCACCGTCACCATCCACAACGTCGGCCCCCACATCCCCGAGGATTTCATCGGCAGGATCTTCGAATATGGCGTCTCCGACCAGCCCGAGGCGGGGGCCAACGGCAACCGGGGCCAGGGCCTGTTCGTCGCCAAGACCTACATGGCCAAGATGGGCGGCACCATCGCGGCGGCGAACGTGGCCGACGGGGTGGAGTTCACCCTCATTTTGCAGCGATTCGTTTGATGTAGTTCATCACCGGACCGACCCGCCCCATGATAGTTTCGCCAGCGAAGAGATTCGCCTGGAATGCCACTTTCGGAGCGGTTCATGACGGCGAATATCCCCACTGCTTCGCCGCCTTTCCAGGGAAAGCCCCATGAGCCTGTTCTCGTTCCTCGGTACCAAGCCGGCCGCCCAAGGCCGGGCCGCCGGCCCTGCCCCTCTTTCCGCCACCGGCGTTTTCGAATCCGCCACGGTACCCGCCAGCCTCTCCGGCCTGGGTGTGAATGAGGGCGAGGGGCTACTGGTCAGCTTCATCCCCCCCGAGGCGGACTTTTCCCGGGTAAGCGGCGACTGGCAGCGGCTGGCCGGCCCCGGCCGGACCGTGGTCAGCCTGTCCTCCAGCGGCGCCCTGTGCAGCGGGAATGCGGCTTCTTCCACATCGTCCTCCGCCTACTGCGACGCCGCCGGGCGCCAGGGCAGCTGGCTGTGGCTATCCCAGGGCCTGATCCAGCGGCACCAGGTGGAGGTGGTGGATCTCCACGTAGCCGACGCCAAGAGCGCCCGGGAGCGGGTCGCCGCCATCGGCCGGGAACTGGAGCGCATCCAGCTGTCCTTTCCCCTCTCGGCTGAGCGAACCTTCGCCCTGGTCTTCTGCGACGGCCTCTCCGCCTCGGAAGGCTTCCTCATGCAGGCCTGGTACGAGTCCGGAAAATTCCCCTGCATGGCCATCGGCGGCTCGGCGGGGGGCAAGCTCGATTTCAGCGGCACCTATATCCGGGCCGGCGGTCAGGTATTGCAAGGCAAGGCCGTGCTGATCTTCTGCCAGATGGCCGAAGGCAAGGCCTTCGCCCCCTTCAAGAGCCAGAATTTCGAGCCTACCGCCCAGCATTGGCTGGTGGCCGAGGCCGATCCGGTGGCCCGGACAGTGACCTCGGTGTTCGGCGCCGACGGCCGGCCCCAGCCCATCCTGGAAGCCCTGGCCGCCCATCTGCGCTGCGCCCCCGGCGAAGTGGGCAGTCGCCTGGACGGCAAGACCTTCGCCGTCAAGGTGGGCAAGGATTACTTCATCCGCTCGGTGGCGGCGGTCCAGTCCGACCGCATCGCCTTCTTCTGCGACCTGGAATTCGGGGACGAACTGTTCCTGATGCAGGCCAGCGACTTCGTCACCGCCACCCGCCGGGACTGGGACAGCTTCGTGGCGGGCAAACCCCGCCCCGTCGCCCTCCTGCTCAACGACTGCGTACTCCGCCGGCTGGGCAACGCCAGCCGCCTGGGCGAGGCCCGTTTCTTCGACGGCATTCCGGCCGCCGGCTTTTCCACCTTCGGCGAAATCCTCGGAGTGCCGATCAACCAGACCCTGTCCGCCCTGGTCTTCTTCGACGACTGCGGCGGCAGCAACCTGATGCAGGACTTCCCCCTGCGCTACGCCGCCTACGCCAGCCACTACAAGATGCGGGCGCTGCTGCGCTGGGAAACCCTCCACGCCATCCAGTCCAACGTGGTGAACAAGGTGGTCGATTACCAGACCGCCATCACCCCCCTGCTTTCCTCCCTCCCCCAGCTGGAGCAGGCCTCCGAGCACCAGAGCGCCACCCTGGAACTGGCCCAGCAGAGCATCCTGTCCATCAGCGACTCCGTAGACCGCACCCGGGAATCCCAGGACCGACTGGAAAAGGGCCTGAGCGACCTGGAGCGCATTTCCGAGGCGATCGGCAAGATCACCGGCGGCATCAGCGCCATCGCCGACCAGACCAACCTGCTGGCGCTGAACGCCGCCATTGAGGCGGCCCGGGCCGGCGAGGCGGGACGGGGTTTCGCGGTGGTGGCCGACGAGGTCAGGAAGCTCGCCCAGTCGGCCAAGAGCCAGGCGGACGCCACGGCCGGGAGCATCCGGGAAGCGGTAACCACCATCGTCCATATCCGGGAAGTGGCCGACGAGACGGTGGGAACCATGCAGGGCATGTCCCACAAGAGCGCCGATGCCGCCGAACAGATCGGCCGCATGAACCGGGAATCTACCATCGAGCGCAGCACCATCACGGCCAGCCTTGGCAGGCTCCAGTCCCTGGCCACCGACCTGGGGGCCATGGAAACCGCCATCGGCCAGCTGACCCTGCTCCAGCAACTGGCGAAGGCCTGATCTAGACCCGGTTGAGGCGCGCCCCCCGCAATTCCAGCTTCTTCAGGACGGCCGCCTCCACCTGCCGGGCCTTGCCCCAGAACTGGGCCAGGCTGAGACCGGTGGAACGGGGCACCTTGCCAAGGAAGAATTCCAGCACCTCCCGGAACCACACCCGCCGCCCCATCTGCACGTACCAGCGCATGCCGTGGCGGAATTCCGGGTCCCGACTGAGGAAGGTCCGCACCAATGCCCGGGGCCGCAGCTGCATGGCGACCTCGATGCCCTTCACCCACAGGAGCACCCGCCAGGGCGGAACCCGCTTCGTCGCCAGCACCTGGTGCTTGTAATCCCACAGGCGGAGATCGGGCTGCACCACCTCCCGGTGGGCGACCTTGGCGAAAAAGCCGGTCCAGCGGTGGGGCGTGGAATAGAGGAGCTGGATCTGGTCTGGATCGTACGCCAGGAGGTGGCGCAGGGAACGCCAGTAGTCCCGGTCCGTCTCCTCCTCGAAGCCGACCACGTAGGTCGCCATGGAAATGATGCCGTGGCGGCGCAGGAGCCGGATGGCCTCCCGGTCCTCCC
>JBLNBI010000404.1:0-8273 GCA_050259815.1 Actinomycetota bacterium
TCTTCCAGTTGAAGGACGGGGAGCAGTTGTAGGACAGCAGCTTGCCCGGGCAGGCGGCCAGCACGGCTTGAGCGAATTCGCGGGCGAAGCCGATATCGGGCACGCCGGTTTCGCACCAGACCAGATCAGCGTAGGGAGCGTAGGCAACGCCGCGGGAGATGGACTGCTCCAGACCGTTCTTGACGCGGAAGAAGCCTTCCTGGGTGCGCTCGCCGGTCAGGAACGGCTTGTCGTTCTCGTCGTAGTCGGAGGTGATCAGGTTGGCGGCTTCGGCATCGGTACGGGCCAGGATCAGGGTCGGGACGCCCATGACGTCGGCGGCGAAACGAGCAGAGATCAGCTTCTCGACGGCTTCGCGGGTCGGCACGAGGACCTTGCCGCCCATGTGGCCGCACTTCTTGGCGGCAGCCAGCTGGTCTTCGAAGTGCACGCCGGCGGCACCGGCGGCGATCATGTTCTTCATCAGTTCGAAGGCGTTCAGGACGCCGCCGAAACCGGCTTCAGCGTCGGCAACGATCGGCAGGAAGTAGTCGATGTAGCCGGCGTCGCCCGGGTTGATGCCACGGGACCACTGGATTTCGTCAGCACGCTTGAAGGTGTTGTTGATGCGGCGAACCATGGTCGGGACGGAGTCGTAGGCGTACAGGGACTGGTCCGGGTACATGGTTTCGGAGGTGTTGCCGTCGGCAGCGACTTGCCAGCCGGACAGATACACGGCTTCCAGGCCGGCCTTGGCCTGTTGCATGGCTTGGCCGGCGGTGATGGCACCGAAGGCATTCACGTAGCCCTTCTTGGCGCCGCCGTTGACCTTATCCCAGAGGACCTTGGCACCGCGTTGGGCCAGGGTGTATTCGATCTGCAGGGAACCGCGCAGACGAACCACGTCAGCGGCGGAGTAACCGCGCTTGACGTTCTTCCAGCGGGGGTTTTCGGCCCAGTCTTTTTCCAGGGCGGCGATTTGCTGTTCGCGAGTGCTCATGTTTTGTCCTCTCAAAGTTTCTTGGATGAAGGTTCCCGACTTCGTCTTCCACGGGCCCGGTGGAAGAGTCGATGGAGAGCAGTATAGATTTTTTCCCTGGGGCTATCAATAGTCTTATATAAGACATAAGACAATTTATTTTGTCGTAAATTCAATGGATTACGTTCGCCATTTTGCGATGTGAAACGCGGTGTTCACTTCGTGAAAAATTCGAGCGTCAGCGCCAGGGGCAAAAACAGAAAACTTTGATTGAAGACAAATGCAGCAATTGACGTTCCGGCTCGGTTGTCGTTGAATCCGGGCCACTATTATTAAAAACATGAGAGACGGACTCGTTATGAATACCCTGCGCGCCTTGTACGACTGGTCGGAACGTACCTTCTGGAACTCCTTGACCAAGAAGCTGATGAGCTTCCTGGTCCTGTTCTTCGTGGATGTGGGCTACCTGGGCATCTACTTCGGCTACAAGCAGGACGTGCTGGGGGAACTGAAGAAGGCCGGCGTGGCCGCCGAACTGACTCAGCGGGTGGACGCCCTCCTGGACCAGGGACTCATGCTGATGATGGTTCTCACGGCGATCGCCCTGTGCTGGAACGTCCTGCAGATCCTTTATCTGCGCTATCTCATCGTCCGGCCGGTGAAGGCCATCACCACCATCTTCGACGAGATCGGCCGGGGTGAAGGGGATTTCTCCCGCAACCTCCCCACCATTACCCATGACGAACTGCGGCAGCTGGCGGAGAGCTACAACCGCTTTGCCGACAAGATGCGCCAGATCATCAGCGAAGTGCGCAAGATGAGCGTGAACATCGCCCGGGAGGCGGTGCTGGTGAAGAAGAACGTGGGCGTCACTTCCGGCCAGGCGACCCGCCAGGGGGAGATCACCGAAGTGGTATTTTCCGCCAGCAACGACGCCATCCAGGCCATCCACGAAGTGTCTGCTTCGGCCGAGGTGATTTCCGAAAGTACCGAGAACAACCTGGGTCACGCCCGGGAATCCATGGCCGAGATGCTGGACATCGTGAACAAGGTGCAACTGGTGAGCGAGAAGCTCGACAGCTTCAACGCCACGGTGGATCACCTGGCTGAGCGTTCGGACAGCATCCGCCAGGTCGCCGGCCTGATCCGGGACATCGCCGACCAGACCAACCTGCTTGCCTTGAACGCGGCCATCGAGGCTGCCCGGGCCGGGGAGGCGGGCAGGGGCTTTGCCGTGGTGGCGGACGAGGTCCGGAAACTGGCGGAGCGGGTCAATGTGGCGACCGCAGACATCAACGGCAACATCGGCGGCATGATCGAACTGGTGCGGGAGACCCAGGCCGAGAACGGGATGATCAATTCCGACATCCGCCAGACCCGGGAAGTGGTGGAGCGCTCATCCGGCCAGTTCCGGCAGATGGTGTCGGATTTCGAGCGTACCGGCGACCAGCTCAACCAGATCGCCGCCGCCATGGAGCAGCTGACCGCCACCAACGGCCAGGTCCACGACAACGTGGCGCAAATCCACCAGCTCTCCTCCGACGTGTCGAGGAAGATGTCGGAGTCGGAGCAATCCACTTTGACCCTGGCCCAGGCCACGGAAAGCGTTCAGGAACTGGTATCCCGCTTCAAGATCGGCCGTGGCACCTTCGACCACAATGTCGATGCCGTGCGTGCCTTCCGGGATGCCATCCAGGCGCGGCTGGAAGACATGAAGCGGCGCGGCATCAATGTCTTCGACCGCAATTACCAGCCCATCCCGAAGACCAATCCACAGAAGTATTCGGTGAGCTACGACGACGCTTATTTCAGGGAATGCCAGAAACTGCTGGACGATGCCCTGGCAGGTATCACTGGCGGGGTCTACGCGGTGGCGGTAGACACCAACGGCTACCTGACGGCTCATAACTCCAAGTATTCCCGGCCCCTGACGGGCGATTACCAGACTGATCTGGCCGGCAACCGCACCCGCCGCAAATTCGAGGCTCCCACCGAACTGCGGGCGGCCCGCAACACCCAGCCCCTGCTGCTGCAGACCTATGTCCGGGATACCGGCGAACTGCTCTGCGACATCGCCATGCCCATCCTGGTGGGTGGCCAGCATTGGGGCAATGTCCGGGTCGGCTGCGACAGCAAGGTGCTGCTCGACGAGTGACGGAAGAGGGCGGCACCCCGGCGGGGTGCCGCAGCTGGCTTACAGCAGGGGCTGGCCGGAAACCAGGACGCCGTCCTCGTCGGCGTAGAGGTACTCGCCGGGAGTGAAGGTGACGCCCCCGAAGGTGACGGCGATATCCACGTCGCCGACGCCCTTCTTGATGCTCTTCTGGGGGTGGGTGTTGAGGGCGCGGACGCCGATGTCCAGTTGGTTGATGTCGCCGGAATCCCGGATGCAGCCATAGACCACGATGCCTTCCCAGCCGTTCTTCTTCGCCAGGATGGCGAGCTGGTCACCTACCAGGGCGCAGCGCATCGAGCCGCCGCCGTCCACCACCAGCACCTTGCCCTGGCCCGGCTGGCCCAGGGCTTCCCGCACCAGGGAATTGTCCTCGAACAGCTTGAGGGTCGAAATGCGGCCGGAGAAGGCGACCCGGCCGCCGTAGCGCTGGAACATGGGCGCCACGACGCGGACGGTCTTGCCCAGTTCGGCCTCGAATTGGTCGCACAGATCGGGGGTTTTGAAGCTCATTGGTTTTGTCTCCCTGCTTGAACAATAAAAAAGCCATGCCGGCTTGGCATGGCTTTTCGGTTGATTAGTCCTTTCAGACCACTTCTTCCGGCTCCTCGGCGAACACCAGCTTTACCTTGCCGTCCTTGTCCAGATCCACGGTCACGTGGCCGCCGTTGGACAGCCGGCCGAACAGCAGCTCGTCCGCCAGGGCGGAGCGGATGGTGTCCTGGATGAGCCGGGACATGGGACGGGCGCCCATGAGGGGGTCGAAGCCCTTGTCGGCCAGCATCTCCTTGAGGGACGTGCTGAAATGGGCTTCCACCTTCTTCTCGTGGAGCTGCTCCTCCAATTGCATGAGGAACTTGTCCACCACCCGCAGGATGACTTCGTGATCCAGGGGCGCGAAGGAAATGGTCGCATCCAGGCGGTTACGGAATTCCGGCGTGAAGAGGCGCTTGATCTCCACCATTTCGTCGCCGGTTTCCTTGGACGAGGTGAAGCCCATGCTGGTCTTCTGCAGGTCGGCGGCGCCGGCGTTGGTGGTCATGATGATCACCACGTTGCGGAAGTCTGCCTTGCGGCCGTTGTTGTCCGTCAAGGTGCCGTGGTCCATGACCTGGAGCAGGATGTTGAAGATGTCCGGGTGGGCCTTCTCGATCTCGTCCATCAACAGGACGCAATAGGGCTTCTTGGTGATGGCTTCGGTCAACAGGCCGCCCTGGTCGAAGCCCACGTAGCCCGGAGGGGCGCCGATCAGGCGGGAAACCGCGTGGCGTTCCATGTATTCGGACATGTCGAAGCGGATCAGCTCGACGCCCAGGCAATAGGCCAGTTGCTTGGCCACTTCCGTCTTGCCGACCCCGGTGGGGCCGCTGAACAGGAAGGAGCCGATGGGCTTGCCCGGATTGCCTAGGCCGGAGCGGGCCATCTTGATGGCCTTGGCCAGGGCGTCGATGGCCTTGTCCTGGCCGAAGACGACGGCCTTCAGGTCGCGGTCCAGGTTGCGCAGGGCGCCCCGGTCGTCCACCGTCACATGCTGGGACGGGATGCGGGCGATCTTGGCCACGATTTCCTCGATATCCTGCTTGCCGATCACCTTCTTCTGCTTGGACTTCGGCAGGATGCGCTGGGCGGCGCCGGCCTCGTCGATGACGTCGATGGCCTTGTCCGGCAGATGGCGGTCCGTGATGTAGCGGGCCGACAGCTCCACGGCGGAAGAGAGGGCATTGGCCGAATACTTGATGCCGTGGTGGGCCTCGAACCGGGCCTTCAGGCCCTTGAGGATCTCAACGGTTTCGGAAACGGACGGCTCGTTCACGTCGATCTTCTGGAAGCGACGGGAGAGGGCGCTGTCCTTCTCGAAAATGCCCCGGTATTCCGTGTAGGTGGTGGCGCCGATGCAGCGCAACGCACCGGAGGAAAGGGCCGGCTTCAGCAGGTTGGACGCATCCAGGGTGCCGCCGGAAGCGGCGCCGGCACCGATGAGGGTGTGAATCTCGTCGATGAACAGGATGGCGTTGGGGTTCTCCTGCAGGGCCTTCAATACGCCCTTCAGGCGCTGCTCGAAATCGCCCCGGTACTTGGTGCCGGCCAGCAGGGCGCCCATGTCGAGGGCGTACACATTGGCCTTGGCCAGGATTTCCGGCACGTCGCTTTCCACCACCCGGCGGGCCAGGCCCTCGGCGATGGCGGTCTTGCCGACACCGGCCTCACCGACCAGCAGGGGATTGTTCTTGCGGCGGCGGCAGAGGATCTGGATCACCCGCTCAAGCTCCTTGTCCCGGCCGATGAGGGGGTCGATTTTGCCCTGCAACGCCAGGGCGTTGAGGTTGATTGTGTATTGCTCGAGGGGGCCGGCCTGCTGCTGCTCGACCTCGGCCTCGGTCTCGTTTTCCACCGGAGCCTTCTGCTGAGGCACCTTGCTGATGCCGTGGGAAATGAAGTTCACCACGTCCAGCCGGGTGACGCCCTGCTTTTGCAGGAAATAGACGGCGTGGGAATCCTTCTCTCCGTAGATGGCCACCAGCACATTGGCGCCATTCACTTCCTTCTTGCCGGAAGATTGGACGTGCAGGATCGCCCGCTGGATGACCCGCTGGAAACCCAGGGTCGGCTGGGTGTCGATGTCATCTTCGCCGGAAACCGTGGGCGTGTGCTCGTTGATGAAATTGGTCAGGTCCTTGCGCAGCACGTCGATCTTGCCCCCGCAGGCGCGCAGGGCCTCGGCAGCCGAAGGATTGTCCAGGAGCGCCAGGAGGAGATGTTCAACGGTGATGAACTCATGGCGCTTCTGCCGTGCTTCGACAAAAGCCATATGCAGGCTGACTTCGAGTTCCTGGGCGATCATCAGTTTTCCTCCATGACGCAAGCGAGCGGATGCTGGTGTTGGCGGGCAAAGGCACTCACTTGCTCCACCTTGGTGGCGGCAATGTCACGGGGAAAGACTCCGCAGATCCCCCGGCCTTCGTTGTGAACTTTGAGCATAATTCGCGTCGCTTGTTCTGTATCCATGGCAAAAAAGCGCTGGAGCACGACGATGACGAAGTCCATTGGCGTGTAGTCGTCGTTGAGCAACAACACTTTGTACAATTTCGGCGGTTCCAGTCGGGTGCGCTGTGCCTCGAGCAGTCCGCCATCCTGATGCTTGGTGGCCATGCGTTCGATTCTTATACAGTCCTTTTCATTCTGCAATAGCAGCCAAAACAGCACCATTGCAGCGACGCATCGTACTTTGTATATGGTGGTCGAGATACGATTCCTCAAGGCCGCGCCTGTAGGAATCGCAAAAAATACCCGGGAAATACCCGGGATCGTCCGAATCACCACATGAGCCGGGGAGAAAGCGATCCGTCGGCCTGGCCAAGGCCCCCTGCCAGCTCATCCGGGCTTATAAGACCGTGTGGTCAGGGAAGAGTTCTCGGCCGTCTCAAGAAACTTTTTCCTCGTCGCACGAGTTAATGATTGTTGTCCCTAATGGGAACTGTTTTCATTAATGGGCCGATATCGGGAAGGAGTTGACGGTTTAATTCAACTGGCGTAGAAAGCTAGTATGTTTGGATTCAAGTTGCATCAAGGCTGCCGTTGCGCACCACGGTCACTGAAGTCAAACAGGCAGTCGGGGAAACCCGTTTTATTCAGTTATTTCGTAGGAAAGTAGCAAATATGGCAACTGGCACCGTCAAGTGGTTCAACGATTCCAAAGGCTTCGGCTTTATCACCCCTGATGATGGCAGCGAAGATCTGTTCGCTCATTTCTCCGCCATCAACATGAACGGCTTCAAGACCCTGAAGGAAGGCGAGAAGGTTTCCTTCGAGGTCGTGCAAGGTCCGAAGGGCAAGCAGGCTTCAAATATCCAGCGCGCCTAATTCAGGGCACAGGATTTTTGCAAGCCCGTCCGTTTCCGGACGGGTTTTTTTATGCCCGTATTTCGGGCAGTTTTCCGGGCAAGTCAGGCGACGACCATCTCGTCCCGGCGCTGTTCCCCCTTGCCATCCACCCATTGGACGGCCAGGCGATCGCCGGCCCGGATGCCCCGGGCCTTGAATCCGAACAGGGGATTCTTGGAAATCGAGGTGTTCAGCTGGCCTTCCACCAGGGTTGTACCATTGAGCGTGACCGTGAAGGTCTGGATGAAATGGGCGGGCACCAGATGCCCGGCTTCATCCTTGCGCAGCCCCGTTTCCATGGGATGGGTCATGAGAATGCGGATGTCGGCTATCTCGCCCTGCAGCAGGACGCGCATCTTGATCGGTTCTGCCATTTCTTAGCCTCCGCAGCCGCCCAGGGTGACCTTGATCTCCCGGCTGGCGATGTAAGTCTTTCCGTCCCCGGTCTTCACCACCGCCCGTACCCGGGTGGTTTCCGCCAGTCTTACCTGCAGCCGGCAGAAGGGCACGGCGTTCTTCCCGAATTCGATGGCGGCGCAGAGGGGCATCGGGTTCTTGTCGGAAAAGAGGGCGATGCTGCGGCTGTCCGGCAGGTTGCTGGTGATCTCCACTTCCACCTTGGCGCCGTTCTCGGCGATTTCCGGCGCATTGATGACGATATCCCGGCTTTCGGGCGCAGCCGGGGCGCCGTAGGCCTTCAAGGCATCGCCGATGTTACGAGCGGTGAAAGCAGGGCGGTTCCAGGGGGCGGCCAGGGCACGGCCTGGAACCAGCAGGCCGGTGCCCAGCAGGGGCAGCAATGCGGCCGAAGCCGTACCGCCTTTCAGCAGTTTTCTACGCAGTGGATTCATTGGGTTCAGTCGGCAGCCAGCCAGTGGCCCGACTTGCCGCCGGACTTCTCAAGGAGCCGGACATTCTGGATGCGCATGCCCCGGTCCACCGCCTTGCACATGTCGTAGATGGTCAGGAGGCCGACGGATAGGGCGGTCAGCGCCTCCATTTCGACGCCGGTACGGCCGAAGCATTCGGCGGTAACCTCGCAATGGATTGCATGGTTGGCCTCGTCCACGGTGAAATCGGCAGCTACCCGGGTGAGGGCGATGGGATGGCAGAGGGGGATCAGGTCGCCGGTGCGCTTGGAGGCCTGGATGGCGGCGATGCGGGCGATACCCAGGACATCGCCCTTCTTGGCGCTGCCTGACAGGATGAGCCGGAGCGTCGCCGGTTCCATGCGGATGCTGCCGGCAGCCCGGGCAACCC
>JBLNBI010000405.1:0-8608 GCA_050259815.1 Actinomycetota bacterium
ATGGGAAAGTTGCTAAATCCAACATGCCATGTTCCATCCTTTTGTTTTTGCTCTAATGTTACCATACTCTGTAATCGATATAAGGAGTTTTGAGAACTGTTCATAACAATTAAGAATAAAACTTCAAACGTACATATAATCGTAAATATTGCGCCTTTTCTAGCTAACGATTAAGGTAATAATCAGCGAAAATTCCGTACTCGTCTATGCCAATACCCCGCCCAAGCAGAAGGAATACCAGGACTGGGCCATCCGCACCTTCTTCATCACCAACATGGACGTGAAGCAGGCCCAGACCCTGGTGCGGACCATCCTGAAAACCAAGGACATCGTGATCGACGAGAAGCTCAACGTCCTCACCATGCGGGACACCCCGGAGGCCATCCGCCTGGCCGAAAAACTGCTCCAGGCCCAGGATCAGCCGGAGCCGGAGGTGGTGCTGGAGGTGGAGCTCCTGGACGTTTCCCGGGACCGTTTCCTGGACCTCGGCATCCAGTGGCCCACCAGCCTGACGGTCCTCTCCCCGAGCGGCGCGGCGGCCAAGGTACTGAACGACCTCAGGGGTCCCCGGGACGGCAACCGCCTGGCCATCGACCGCACCGTCCAACTCAAGGCCCAGTCCCTGGACAGCGACGTGAATACCCTGGCCAGCCCACGCATCCGGGTGCGGAACCGGGAAAAGGCCAAGATCCATATCGGGGACCGCATTCCCATTGTCAACGCCACGTCGATCCCCTCCACCCAGGGGCCGGTGATTTCCGAGAGCGTCCAGTACCTGGACACCGGCATCAAGCTGGAGGTGGAACCCCTGGTGTATCAGAGCGACGACGTGTCCATCAAGGTAGCCCTGGAGGTGAGCGATTCCCAGGATGCCGGCCGTACCAACAACGGCACCAGCCTGGTCCGGGTGAAGACCAGCAACGCCTCCACGGTGCTGCGCCTCAAGGACGGGGAAACCCAGATCCTGGCGGGCCTCATCCGCAACGACCACAGCGCCAACGCCGACCAGGTGCCGGGCCTGGGCAGCATTCCCATCGCCGGACGCCTCTTCGGCCAGCATGACGACAACTGGAAGAAGCGGGAGCTGGTGCTATCCATCACACCCCGCATCGTCCGCAACCTGCCCTATGTGGCGCCCCACATGCTGGAGTACCCATCCGGCACCGAGGGCTCCCTGCGCTCCCGGCCCTTCACCATCCAGGGGATGACCGGCAGCGAGCCCAAACCGCCCATCCCCGCGCCGGCTTTCGACAGCACTGCCCAGGCCCTTCCCGTGGCCCCGCCGGCCGCAGTCCTGCCCGTCGCTCCCGTGACCCTGGCCCTGGAGGGCAGCCCGGAGATCAAGGTGGGCCAGGAAACCACCCTGGTCCTGAGGCTAAAGGCGGACCAGCCCCTCCTCAGCACGGCCCTCCAGATCGGCTACGATCCCAAGGCCGTGAAGGTGCTGGAGGTGAGCGAGGGCGGCCTGATGGGCCAGGACGGAGTCCAGCCCACCTTCTCCACCCGCATGGACGAGGCAGCCGGACGCATCTTCGTCGGCCTGGCTCGACCGGGGGCCAGCGGCGCGACTGGCGAAGGGGCCCTTCTCAAGCTCCGGGTAGTTGGCGTGGCACCCGCCGAGGCGGCCCCGGTGAAGGTGGAGGTCTTCTCGGGCATCGGCCCGGGCAACAGTCTCCACGCCCCGCCCCTGCCCGCTCCCCTGGCCTTGGCGGTGGTGCCCGGACCATGATCCCCATCCGCCAGGCCGGCTTCACCCTGATCGAGGTGGTGGTCACCGTGGTCATCCTCGGCCTCCTTGCCGGGATTGCGATGCCGCTGACCGAGACCGTGGTGCGGCGCAGCCAGGAACAGGAGTTGAAGACGGCCCTGATGACCCTCAGGAACGGTATCGACGCCTACAAGGAGGCGGTGGACGCGGGCCGGGTCGAGAAGAAGGCCGGGGAATCCGGCTATCCGCCCTCCCTCGAGGTGCTTGAAACCGGCGTCCCCGACCGGCGCAATGCCTCCGGGGCGAAGATCTACTTCCTGCGCCGCATTCCCCGGGATCCTTTCGGGGACAAGACCCTGCCCCCCGTCCGGACCTGGGGACTGCGCGCCTACGACAGCCCGCCGGATACGCCCCGCCCGGGAAAGGATGTCTTCGACGTCTATTCCCTGGCCGAGGGCAAGGCCCTGGACGGGACGCTCTACCGGGAGTGGTGAACCATGAAGCCCAAGAAATCCATCCTGGCCGCCTTTACCCTCGTCGAACTGCTGGTGGTGATGGCCATCATCGCCACCTTGCTGGCCATCGCCGTGCCCCGCTACTTCTCCAGCCTGGAAAAATCCCGGGAGACCGCCCTGCGCCAAAGCCTGTCGGTGATGCGGGAGGCCATCGACCACTACTATGGCGACCTGGGCAGGTACCCGGACAACCTGCAGGACTTGGTTTCCCGCCGCTATCTGCGTAACGTCCCCGTCGATCCCATTACCGACGCGGCGGACACCTGGATCGCCGTGGCCCCCGACGATCCGTCCAAGGGCGGCATCCGGGACGTGAAGAGCGGCGCGCCGGGCAGCGGCCGCGAGGGAACGCCCTATGGCGACTGGTAGCCCCCGGGACCGGGAGGCCGGGTTTTCGTACCTGGGCGTTC
The DNA here is from genome assembly GCA_050259815.1 of Actinomycetota bacterium. Taxonomy (GTDB): domain Bacteria; phylum Pseudomonadota; class Gammaproteobacteria; order Burkholderiales; family Rhodocyclaceae; genus JAGTRP01. The sequence continues at coordinate 2,634 of JBLNBI010000405.1, forward strand.
TCTTCCTGGTAGTCATCCTGGGGCTGGGCCTCGCCGGCGCAGCCCAGTCCTGGTCCGTGGCTTCCCAGCGCCTCCGGGAAAGGGAACTGCTGTGGGTGGGAACCCAGTACGCCCGGGCCCTGCAATCCTATTACGCCGCCTCCCCCGGCCTGCGCCAATATCCTCGGCGACTGGAGGACTTGGTGGAGGACACCCGTTTTCCGGTAACCCGCCGCCACCTGCGCCGGCTCTATCCCGACCCCGTCACCCGCAACACCCGCTGGGGCTTGGTAACCACACCGGATGGCCGTATCGCGGGGGTCTACAGCCTTTCCCAGGAGGCCCCCTGGAAGAGGGCCGGCTTTCCCCTGCGCTGGGAAAATTTCAGCGGACGAGGGAAATACTCCGACTGGAAATTTGTGGCCGACGATAGCCCTCAAGGCAACAACCCCTTGGGCATTTCCGCGCCCGCAGCCAACCAGCAACCCCTCCGCTGATAAGCGGCCTGCCCCGGGACCGTGCAAAGCCGGACATCCTCTGCCAAACTTCGGGTTTTGCCATTCGCGGCGCCCCCGGCGTCGATCCGGACATGACCATCAAACGCACCGTATTCTTCGTTTCCGACGGCACCGGCCTGACGGCGGAAGCCCTCGGACACAGCCTTCTCACCCAATTCGAGGATGTGGAATTCAAGCCGATCCGCATTCCCTTCGTGGACGATGCCGACAAGGCCAAGGCCGCCGTGGCCCGCATCAACGATACCGGCGAGCAGGACGGTATGCGCCCCATCCTGTTCACCACCCTGGTGAACCAGAATCTGGCGGCCATCGTCCACGAGGCGGACGCCTTCTGCCTGTCCTTCTTCGAAACCTTCCTCGCCCCCCTGGAAGTGGAACTGGGGGTGAAGTCCTCCCATACCATCGGCCGCTCCCACGGAACCACGGACAGCTCCGACTACAAGCAGCGGATCGAGGCCATCAACTACACCCTGGCCCACGACGACGGCATCACTGACAGGGATTTGGAGCAGGCAGACGTGGTGCTGGTGGGGGTTTCCCGCTGCGGCAAGACGCCGACCTCCCTCTACCTGGCCATGCAGTTCGGCCTGAAGGCCGCCAATTTCCCCCTCATCCCGGAGGATTTCGAGCGGGACAAGTTGCCGGGAACCCTGGAGAAGCACCGCAGCAAGCTCTTCGGCCTCACCATCCAACCCGACCGCCTGGCCCAGATCCGGGAGGAACGCCGCCCGGGCAGCAACTACGCTTCCCTGGCCAACTGCCGCCACGAAATCGCCGAGGCGGAAAAGATGATGCGGCGGGAAGGCATCCGCTGGCTGGATTCATCCACCAAGTCCATCGAGGAAATCTCGACGACGGTGCTGCAGGAACTGAAGCTACGCTAAGCGCCGGCGGACGGTCTCGAAAAGGCACACCGCCGCTGCGGCGCCCACGTTCAGGGATTCCACCTGGCCGGGCATGGGGATCTTGATCTTCAGCCCGGCGGCGGCCATGACTTCCGGCCGCACTCCCTGCCCTTCCGAACCGAACACCCAGGCGATGGGGCCGCTCCAGCGGGCTTCATAAAGGGATTGGGCGTCCTGCAGACAGGTGACCGCCGTGGCGCCGGCGTAGGCGGCGAGGAAAGCCGGCAGGTCGGCATCCTCGAAAATATCCAGGACGAAATGGGCGCCCTGCCCCGCCCGCAGCACCTTGGGAGACCAGGGCGCAGCGCAGTCGCTTGCCAGGACCACCTGCCGGAAGCCGGCCGCCGCCGCGGTACGCAGCAGGGTGCCGACATTGCCAGGGTCCTGGACGCCGTCGAGGACCAGGGTGTCCGCATCGAGCTTGGGGGCGCCGGCCCGCGCGGGGAAACCGGCTACCGCCATGATGCCGCTGGGGTGCTCGACGATCCCCACATCCCGGAAAAGGGAGTCGGGCAGGAGCACGTATTCCCGAATGGACAGGAAGTCCCGGATTTCGGCCCGGTTGAGGCCCTCCTCACTGGCGACCAGGGTATCCACGGAGCCCACCGTAGCCTCGTAGGCCTCGATGAGGTGGATGCCATCGAGGAGCGTCAGCCCGGTCTTCCTCCGCTCCCGCCCGGACTGGGCGAGGCGCTTCAATTCCTTGAAGAAACCGTTGTCCCGGGACTGGATGTGCTTCACGCCCCGCTTTCCAGGAGGTTGCGTACCGGGGCATAGCTGCGCCGGTGGATGGGTGTCACGCCGTGCTCCCGCAAAGCCTTGAGATGGACGGCCGTCGGATAGCCCATGTGGCGGTCCAGGCCGTAAAGCGGATAGGTCTGGTGCAGGCGCAGCATTTCATGGTCCCGGCTGACCTTGGCCAGGATGGAGGCGGCGGCGATGGGAGCGATGCTGCCGTCCCCCTTGACCACCGCCTGCACCGGACACGGCAGCCCCGGGCAGACGTTGCCGTCCACCAGAGCGGAAACCGGCGCCACGCCCAGCCGGGCCACCGCCCGCTGCATGGCCAGAAGGCTGGCTTGCAGGATGTTGATGGAATCGATCTCCTCCACCGTCGCCCAGGCGATGGCCCAGGCGATGGCCTCTTCCTTGATGCGTTCGGCCAGGGCTTCCCGCTTCTTTTCGGAGAGCTTCTTGGAATCGTCGAGGCCGGCGATGGGCCGGGCGGGATCGAGGATCACCGCCGCAGCGACCACCGGGCCGGCCAGGGGGCCGCGCCCCGCCTCGTCGATGCCGCAGACCAGGCCTTCGGGATAGTTCAGCGCAGGCATTCGATAACCGCCGAGGCGGCCTTCTCGGCCGTGTTCTGCTTGAGCTGGAGATGGATGTCGGTGAACACCTCCTCCATTTCGGCGGCCCCGTCCTTGTCCTGGTAGAGCTTCAGGAGGGTTTCCGCCAGGTTTTCCGGGGTGGCCTGGTCCTGGAGAATTTCCGGCACCACGAACTTGCCCGCGAGGATGTTGGGCAGGCCCACGTAGGGCTGGTATCCCATGCGCTTCATGAGCCAGTAGGAGCCCTTGGCCATCTTGTAGGTGATGACCAGGGGACGCTTGATCAGCGCGGCTTCCAGGGTGGCGGTACCGCTGGCGACCAAGGACACATCCGCCGCCCCCAGGGCATCCTGGGCATGGCCGAAGAGCAGCCGGAAGGGCACGGCGCCGGCATCCTGCTTGTAGATGGCGGCCTCGAAGCGCAGCCGGGTCTCCCGGGTCACCAGGGGAACCAGGAACTGGGCGTCCGGCATCTGCTCGTGGATGAGCTTGGCGGTCTGGACGAAAGTATCGGCCATGTACTCCAGCTCGGACTGGCGGCTGCCCGGCAGGAGGGCGAAGATGGGGATGGTCCGGGGCAGGTCGAGCTTCTCCCGGACGGCCGTCTTGCTGGTTTCCAGCGGAATCATGTCGGCCAGGGGATGGCCGACGTAGGCCACCGGGATGCCTTCCTTCTTGTAGAGAGGCGGCTCCATGGGGAACATGGCCAGGACCTTGGACACGGCCCGCTGGATCTTCTTGATGCGCCCGCCCCGCCAGGCCCAGATGGACGGGCTGACGTAATGGATGGTGGTGATGCCCCGGCGCTTCAAGTCGGCTTCCAGTCCCAGGTTGAAGTCGGGCGCATCCACGCCGATGAAGACATCGGGCGGACTGGCCAGCAGTTCCTTCTTGAGCTGGCGGCGGATACCGGAAATCTCCCGATAGCGCTTCAGGGCGTCGACATAGCCGAAGACGGCCAGTTTTTCATGGGGCCACCAGGCGTCGAAGCCCTGGGCCGCCATCTTGGGGCCGCCGATTCCGAAAAACTTGGCGTTGGGAAGATGGGCCTTGAGAGCCTCGATGAGATGGCTGGCGAGCAGGTCCCCGGAAGCCTCGCCCGCCACCATGGCGATGCGAACTTCCTTCATCGAATGATGCCGCGCTTGGAGATGTTGAGGAAATCGACGAAAAGCTGGACGTCGGGTGCCGACTTGGCGTCCTCCACCAGCTTGGCCTTGGCCTCTTCCAGCATGAGCCCGGACTTGTAGATGGTCCGGTAGGCCCGCTTCAGGGCGGTGATGGATTCCGAGGTAAAACCCCGGCGCTTCAAGCCTTCCACGTTGATGCCGTAGGGCTGGGCGGTGTTGCCGGCAGCCATGAGGTAGGGCGGCACGTCCTGGAGGATCACGGAGCCGACGGCGGTCATGACATGGGCGCCGACCCGGCAGAACTGATGCACCCCGGTGAAGCCGCCCAGGATGGCCCAGTCGTCCACGTGGACGTGGCCGGCCAGCTGGGTGTTGTTGGCGAAGGTGGTCTTGTTGCCCACTTGGCAGTCATGGGCGATGTGCACATAGGCCATGATCCAGTTGTCGTCGCCGATCCGGGTCACGCCGGCATCCTGGGCGGTGCCCAGGTTGAAGGTGCAGAATTCCCGTATGGTATTGCGGTCGCCAATCTCCAGGCGGGTTTCCTCGCCGGCGTACTTCTTGTCCTGGGGCACTTCGCCCAGGGAGCAGAACTGGAAAATCCGGTTGTCCCGCCCGATCCGGGTATGCCCCTTGATGACCACATGCGGGCCGACTTCGGTGTTGTCGCCGATCTCGACGTTCGGGCCAATGATGGAGTAGGCGCCGATGGTGACATTGGCCCCCAGCTTGGCGCCCGGATCGACAAGAGCGGTGGGGTGAATCATTGCTGGATATCCCGCTTGGCGCACATGAGCTTGGCTTCGGCAGCGATCACGCCGTCCACCCGAGCCTCGGCCTTGTACTTCCAGATGCCCCGCATCTGACGCTCGATTTCCACGTGCAGGTGGAGCTGGTCGCCCGGCATCACCGGCTTCTTGAAGCGTGCCTCGTCAATGCCAACGAAGTAGAAGACGGAATTGGGATCGGGCTTTTCACCCATGGTCTTGAAGGACAGGATGCCGGCGGCCTGGGCCAGGGCTTCCATGATCAGCACGCCCGGCATAACGGGGTGGTGAGGGAAGTGGCCGGTGAAGAAAGGCTCGTTGATGGTGACGTTCTTGTAGGCATGGATGGACTTGCCGACTTCCAGTTCCACTACACGGTCTACCAGAAGGAAGGGATAGCGGTGCGGGAGGTGCTCAAGGATTTCATGAATATCCATTTAATCAACCTTTTGTATTATCTATTTGAAGTTTTTTCTCAAGTTCGGCCACCCGCTCCGCCAGGCGGGAAAGATGCCTCACCTGGGCGGCGTTATGCAGCCAGCGGTCATGCTCTTCCAGGGGGAACAGGGCTGTGTATTTGCCGGGCTTGGTGATGCTCTTCATCACCATGGTCCCCGGGGAAATGACGGTACCGTCGGCGATTTCCAGATGCCCCAGGATCATGGCTGCGCCGCCCAGCATACAGCCCTTGCCGATCTTGGTGCTGCCGGCGATGCCGACACAGCCGGCGATCACAGCATGGTCGCCGATGACGCAGTTGTGGCCGATCTGGATCTGGTTGTCGAGCTTTACCCCATCGCCGATAACCGTATCCTCCAGCGCCCCCCGGTCAATACTGGTGTTGGCACCGATCTCCACATCGTCCCCGATCACCACCCGGCCGATCTGGGGAATCTTGACCCACTTGCCGCCTTCGGGCGCGAAGCCGAAGCCGTCGGCACCGATCACCGCTCCGGAATGAATAATGGCCCGTGCGCCCACTAAGCAGCCGTGATAGATGGTGACGTTGGGATGGAGCACGCTCCCCTCGCCAATGGAGGCTCCATCGCCGATGACGCAGCCGGGGTGGACCACCACTCCTTCGCCGATGGATACGTTCCGGCCGATCGATACCAAGGCACCGATGGATGCCGAGGCTGGCACGGTGGAGTTGCAGGCGGCGGACGGATGAACACCGGCCGCCGGCTGATCCGCCGGATTGAGCAGGGTCGCTACCCGGGCGTAGTAAACGTACGGATTGGCGGTAACGATCCGGGGCAGGCTGGTGGCGTCGGCGAAGGCCGGCGACACGATGACGGCGGCGGCCTGAGTATCGGCCAACTGGCGCTTGTACTTCAGGTTGGAG
>JBLNBI010000406.1:0-5014 GCA_050259815.1 Actinomycetota bacterium
AGGGCACCAATGCTCTGGTCGGCCGGGACCGGGCGGCCATCGTGGCCGGGGTGGAGGAGGTTCTCGCCGGCGGGGGCAAGCGGGGCAGGGTGCCGGAGCTGTGGGACGGCAGGGCCGCCGAACGCATCGCCGCCGACCTGGCCGCCTGGCTGATCGGACGGCGCGCCGGGGTGGGCCAATGACGGGGACGGCCATGGCGAAAATCACCAATGCGCTGACCATCGATGTGGAGGATTACTTCCAGGTGGCGGCCTTCGCGCCCCACATTCCGCGCTCCCAGTGGCCGGAGCGGGAGTGCCGGGTGGAGGCCAACGTGGACCGCATCCTGGGAATGCTGGACGACCACCGGGTCAGCGCCACCTTTTTCACCCTGGGCTGGATCGCCGAGCGCTATCCCCAACTGGTGCGGCGCATCGTTGATAACGGCCACGAACTGGCCAGCCACGGCTACGGCCACGAGCGGGCCACCGGCCAGACCCCGGCCGCCTTCCATTCCGACGTCCAGCTCGCCAAGCTCATCCTGGAAGACATCGCCGGCCAGGAAGTGATCGGTTACCGGGCGCCGAGCTTCTCCATCGGCAAGGGCAACCTGTGGGCCTTCGACTGCCTGGCCCGGGCCGGGTACCGGTACAGCTCCAGCATCTACCCCATCCTGCACGACCACTACGGCATGCCGGATGCGCCCCGTTTCGCCCACCGGGTCGGCAACGTTCTGGAACTGCCGGTGACTACCCTGCGGCTCGCCAACCGCAACTGGCCGGCCAGCGGCGGCGGCTATTTCCGGCTCCTGCCCTACGGCCTGTCCCGCTGGATGCTGAGGCAGGTGAACGAGCGGGAAGGACAGCCCGCCATCTTCTATTTCCACCCCTGGGAGATCGACGTCCATCAGCCCCGGGTCCCTGGGGTCGGCGCCAAGGCCCGGTTCAGGCACTACGTGAATATCGCCTACATGGAGAACCGCCTGCGGCGCCTCCTGGCTGATTTCGATTGGGGACGAATGGACAGGATTTTTCTCGACCATGCCGAATATCAAGCGACTGCTGCCTGACGACGCCGAGGGAGCCGCCGCCTGGGACGCCTTCGTCCTGGGCTGCGGCGACGCCACCTTCTTCCACCGGGCCGGCTGGCAACGGGTCATCGGCCGGGTCTACGGCCACCGGACCTACTACCTCTACGCCGAGTCGCCCCGCGGCATCGAGGGAGTGCTGCCCCTCGCCCATGTGTCCAGCCTCCTCTTCGGCAACGCCCTGGTGTCGCTGCCCTTCGCCGTTTATGGGGGCGTCGCGGCCGTCAGCCCGGAAGCTGCCGATGCCCTGGAGTACGAGGCCCGGGGGCTCGCCCGCCGCCTGGGAGTGGATCACCTGGAGCTGCGCAACACCGTCCGGCGCCACCCGGACTGGCCGGCCCAGGATCTCTACGTCACCTTCCGGAAGGAAATTTCCCCGGAAGAGGAAGCCAATCTCCTGGCCATCCCGCGCAAGCAGCGGGCCATGGTGAGGAAGGGCATGGGCAACGGCCTTTCCAGCCAGGTCGACGCTGACCCGGATCGCTTCTTCGCCCTCTACGCCGACAACGTTCATCGCCACGGCACCCCGGCCATGCCCAAGCGCTATTTCCGGGCCTTGATGGAAGAGTTCGGCGATGCCGCGGAAGTCCTGACCGTGGTGGACCGGGAAGGAAAGCCGGTGAGCGGCGTCCTGAGCTTCTATTTCCGGGACGAGGTGCTGCCCTATTACGCAGGGGATTGCGAGGCCGCCCGGGACCTGGCCGCCAACGACTTCAAGTACTGGGAGCTGATGCGCCGGGCCTCTGCCCGGGGGGTAAAGGTCTTCGACTACGGCCGCAGCAAGCGGGGCACCGGGTCCTACGCTTTCAAGAAGAACTGGGGTTTCGAGCCCCAGCCGTTGCATTACGAATACTGCCTCTACCGCCGGGACGCCATTCCCCAGAACAACCCCGCCAACGCCAAGTACCGGCTGTTCATCGACGCTTGGCGGCGCATGCCCATCGCCCTGGCCAACTGGCTGGGCCCCTACATCGTCCGCAACCTGGGCTGACCGATGCCGATCACCGCCATCTCCCCCCGTGGCATCCCGGAACCGGCGCTTCCCGGCACGTGGAGGATGCCCCTGGTCTTCACCGTCCTGGTGCTGGGCGGGATGATGGCCGGGTACTGGGGCACCCTGCGGTCCATGGTCACCATCTGGGCGAGGTCCGAGACCTTCGCCCACGGTTTCCTGGTGCTGCCCATCGTGCTCTGGCTGGTCTGTCGGCAGCGGGAGGAACTGGCCGGGCTGACTCCCCGTCCGGACCACCGCGCCCTCTGGGCCGCGCTGCCCATCGGCCTGCTGTGGCTGGCGGGGAGCCTGGCCGGGTCCAATGCCGCCACCCAGTTTGCCCTGGTGGCCCTGGCGGCGGTCGGGGTGTGGGCGCTCCTTGGCCGGCAGGTGGCCCGGCGGCTGATTTTTCCCCTGGGCTTCCTCTTCTTCGCCGTGCCCTTCGGGGAGTTCCTCCTGCCGGTGCTGATGGAATGGACGGCCCGCTTCACCGTGCTGGGATTGCGTCTCACCGGGGTGCCGGTCTACCGGGAGGGGCTTGAGTTCGTCATTCCCTCCGGGAACTGGTCGGTGGTGGAGGCCTGCAGCGGCATCCGTTACCTGATTGCCTCGGTCATGGTGGGGACGCTGTTCGCCTATCTCAACTTCCGCTCCCTGCAGCGGCGCCTGGCCTTCGTCGCCGTGTCCATGGGCGTTCCCCTGGTGGCCAACTGGGTCCGGGCCTACCTCATCGTCATGATCGGCCATCTGTCCGGGAACCGGCTGGCTACCGGGGTGGATCACCTCATCTACGGCTGGGTCTTCTTCGGGGTGGTGGTGGGGCTGCTTTTCCTGGCCGGGTCTCGCTTTCGGGAGGAGGGCGGGACGGATGGGGCGACTTCTCCTGCCGTCGAGGACGGCGAGCCCGAAGGCGATCCGCCGGGCTGGCGGACCGCTGGGCTGGTGGCCCTGGCGGCGGCCTGGCCGGCCGCAGTGCTGGCGGCTGTCGCAGCCTACGCCCCCGGCCTGCCTGGGGCAGCGCGGGCGGCCCTGGCGGAATTCCGGGGCGGCTCCATGCCGGCCACTCAACCCCATTTGCAACCGATGAGGGACGGGCGATGACATTCCTTCCGAGCAAGCCGCCCCTGGTGGCCCACGTGGTTTTCCGCCTGGACGTGGGCGGACTGGAAAACGGGGTGGTGAATCTCATCAACCACATGCCCCGGGACGCCTATCGGCACATGGTCATTTCCCTCACGGACATGACCGACTTCAGCCGCCGAATCCTGCGGGACGACGTGGAGCTGATCTCCCTCAACAAGCGGCCCGGCCACGCCTTCCGGCTCTATCCCCGCATCCGGCGGATGTTGAAGGAGCGGGCGCCGGCCATCGTCCATACCCGCAACCTGGCGGCCCTGGAGGTCACGGCACCGGCCTGGGCGGCCGGGGTGCCGGTCCGCATCCACGGGGAGCACGGCCGGGCAGTCAGTGGGCCCCATCCCTCGGACCGGAAATACCGGCTGGTCCGCCGGCTCTACAGCCCCTTCGTGACTTCCTACGTCGCCCTGTCCCGGGAACTGGAGGATTACCTGCACCGGGACGTAGGCATTTCGGCCGAGCGGGTGGCCCGCATCTACAACGGCGTCGATACCCGCCGCTTCCATCCCGCCCCGGCGCGCCAGCCGATTCCCGGATGTCCCTTCGCCGATCCCGGCCTGTGGCTGGTGGGCACCGTGGGGCGGCTTCAGGACATCAAGGATCAGACCAGCCTGGTCAAGGCCTTCGTGCTGGCGGTGCGCTCAGTCCCCGAACTCCGCTCCCGGCTGCGGCTGGTGATGGTGGGGGAGGGGCCCCAGCGGTCCCAGGTGGAGGCCGTCCTGAGGACGGCGGGTATGGCCGACCTGGCTTGGCTGCCCGGGGTGCGGGACGACATCCCGGACATCCTGCGGGGCCTGGACTGCTTCGTCCTGCCTTCCCTGTCCGAGGGCATTTCCAACGCCATCCTGGAGGCCATGGCCAGCGGCCTGCCGGTCATCGCCACCGACGTGGGGGGCAACGGGGAACTCCTCTCGGACGGCAACACCGGCACCCTGGTCCCGCCGGCGGACCCCCAGGCCCTGGCCCGGCAGATCGTCCATTACGCCTGCAATCCCGATGCCGCCCGCATCCTGGGCGTGGCGGCCCGGGGCGAGGCGGAGCGGCGATTCAGCCTGGATGCCATGGTGGATGCCCATGTGGGCCTCTACGGCCGCCTGCTTTTCGAGGCCGGCGTCATCACCAACGAAGGGCCGGCTTCCTCCCCCGGGAGAGAGCCCGCCATTTCCTTGACGGAAGCGAGGGTCAGCCATGTGCGGAATCACGGGAATCTTTGATATCCGGGGCAAGCGGGAGATCGACCGCGGCCTCCTCAACCGGATGAACGAGTCCCAGCGGCACCGGGGACCCGACGAAAGCGGCGTCCACATCGAGCCGGGCATCGGGCTGGGCCACCGGCGGCTGTCCATCATCGACCTGTCCACCGGCCAGCAGCCCCTCTACAACGAGGACGGTAGCGTCTGCGTGGTGTTCAACGGCGAAATCTACAACTACCAGGAGCTGATTCCGGAACTCCAGGCTCGGGGCCACCGCTTCCATACCCGCAGCGATACCGAAGTCATCGTCCACGCCTGGGAAGAGTGGGGCGTCCATTGCGTGCGGCGCTTCCGGGGCATGTTCGCCTTCGCCCTGTGGGACCGCAAGCGGGAGCGCCTTTTCCTCGCCCGGGACCGGCTGGGGGTGAAGCCCCTCTACTACGCCGTCCAGGACGATGGGCTGCTGATTTTCGGTTCCGAGTTGAAATCCCTGCTGGCGGCCCGGCGCAAGGCCTGGGATATCGACCCCCTGGCGGTGGAGGAGTACTTCGCCCTGGGCTACGTGGCCGAACCCCGGACCATCTTCCGCCAGGCCCGCAAGCTGCCGCCGGGCCATACCCTGCTGGT
>JBLNBI010000407.1:0-2966 GCA_050259815.1 Actinomycetota bacterium
CCCCACCTTGTAGATCAGCTCGGACAGGGAGCCGAAGGGGCACAGCCAGCCGCAGAACAGACCACGCCCCCAGATGAACACCGTAGCGATGATGAACAGCCAAAAGATGAAGATGAACGGATCGGAGAGGAAAAGTTCCCACTTCCACTGATAGATCAGGGAGTGGAACCAGGTCAGCACCTGGGTGATGGAAGGCTGGGCCATGGCGTGGAAGCCCACGAAGCCGATGCTCGCGATCCAACCCGTGTACTTGAAGGCATTCACCGGCCACTTGTTCTTGTGGGTGGAGCGCCGGGTCAGGGCTTCCCGGCAGGCATAGGCCACCGACACGAAAACCAGCAGGGCGACGAAGAGGCCGATTTCCACCCGCTTCTCCCGCCAGACCTTGAGCCAGGTCGGATCCGGCCGGGTGACGGCGGGCCGCCCGCCTTCCAGGTAACTAGCGGGCAGCCAATATTCCTTCTCGAAGCTCGCAAAGGTCTTGGCGCCGGTCTCCTGATCCATGCGGTTGCCCAGGAAGGCCAGGGACCAGGGATAGGCGCCGCTAAAGGCCGGGCTGCGGACGATGAAGATGCCCGACTCGGTATACTCGGGCGCCCCCTTGGCCTGCACGCCGTACAGGTTGAGATAGTCGGTGTCCCGGAAAGTGAAGGTGTCGCCGTCCTGGCTGACCTGGAGGCGATCATAGATGCCGCCCCGGACAAACCCGGAGCCCTTGAAGGACTCGATGCCGCTGCCGATGATGAAGATGGCGTGGTCGGTGGGCTTCAATTGCTCCATCAGGCGGGTGTAGTTCGCTTCCCCCAGGATGGCCTTACCGACGCCGGGTGAATTGAGTTCCCCGAACCACAGGTCGATATAGGGCTTGCTGCTGGGCGGCCGGCCAACGTCGGTGGAGGACAGGGTGAGGCGCTGGACGCCGCCCCCTGAAACAAGCTCGTCCCAATCGGTTGCAGCAGCCACCGGGGCGTATTTGGCCGGCGGGCGGATCTTCGGCTGGAGAATGCCCACCTGCTTCGCCACCTCGGCCCCCGAGCGCAGCATGACCTGGTTCTGGGCGATGACCGTGACCGTGGCGCCGGAAATGGCATCGAGGCCGATACCCCCCTCCCCTGCGCCGATTTCCAGCTTATCGCCGACGAATTTGCCGATGTACTGGTCGATGAATCTAATCAGGGCGGATTCGGGAATACCGAGGAGCAAAATCGGCTCGGAGTGTTTTAAAACCCGAGCCCCGGTGAATATCCCCTTGGTATCCATGCCGATCAGGGTCACCACGGGTTTTCCGGAATAAGCTGGAATATCGACGATATCGGTGGAAAGAAAAACGTAGCCGACCAGAATATTCTTGCCGTTTTCGGTGCGATAGGCCTCCACATAGGGCGGGCGGCCTTTACGCTCCGAGAAACTGTCCGCCCCGGGGATGACGTCCTTGCAGGGCGCATAGGCGCACAGGTTGGGGGAGCCATGCAGCTCCGGCGGCAGGGGCGCCTCGTAGGCAGCCGAATATGCCGCCGATTTCCAGAGGAATCCGAAAATCGCCAATGCGAAGTAAAGCAGTATGCTCGGTTTATTCATGGCATTCGTCAGCGGGTACCGCAGAGCTGGCATTCTAGAAAACCGGCTCCGGGAAAAAATTGCCGGAAATCAATTTATAAAAATTGACCGGATTAACCCTTCCGGCGGTAATGAAAAAAGGGGGAGACAATGTCTCCCCCAATAAGCTCTCGCTGCTAAACAAGAACTCGTCGAAGCTTTCGTCCGGATTAGCGTTCCACCAGCATGCGAGTCCGCATTTCCAGGTGCAGGGCGTGGCAGAAGTTGGTGCAGTAGCACCAATAAACGCCCGGTTGCTCCACCTTGAAGGTGACCGACTTGGTCTCCAGCGGATTCACGATGAAGTTGATGTTGTGCTTCGGGATGGCGAAGCCGTGGGTCAGGTCTTCCACCTTGTCCAGGTTGGTCAGGATGAGGGTGACCTCGTCGCCGACCTTGACCTTGAATTCCCGCAGGCCGAAGGACGGCGCCTGGGAAGTCATGTACACGGTGACCTTCTTGCCGTTGCGCTCGACGCGGCTGTCCTTGGGATCCTTGACCGCGTTGGGGAACTCGTCGAGGTCATAAACCTGGCGGGTCTTGATCACATCGCGGCGGACGATGATCGAGTCATGGGGCTCGGAATACACCGCGTGGTCGGCAATCAGCTTCATCTTGTCGCCGCTGATGTCGATCAGCTGGGCGGTTTCGGGATGGAGCGGGCCCACCGGCAGGAAGCGGTCCTTGGAGAACTTGTTGTCCGACAGGAAGTACTTGCCGTCCGGCTGGGCAGTTTCACCCATGGAGGTGAAGCCGTGGCCGGGCTGGTAATGGACATCGATGCGGTCCACCACCGGCTTGGCGTTCTTGTCGCCCTTGAAGGACTTGATGGCGGCTTCCAGGTTCCACTTGACGATCTGGCTGTCCAGGAAGAGCGTGGTGTAGGCGTTGCCGCGGCCGTCGAAGCCGGTGTGCAGGGGGCCCAGGCCGATTTCCGGCTCGGCCACCACGGTATCCCGCGGGTCCTTGATTTCGCCGTCGAACCACTTCAGCACCAGGGCATGCTCGATCAGGGTGGCGGTCGGGGACAGCTTGCCGGAACAGGCGTAGTACTTGCCGTCCGGGCTGGCGTTTACGCCGTGGGGGTTCTTCGGGATCGGGACGTAGCAGGTGAGCGCGGTCTTCGGGTCGCTGTTGGCGGCCTTGGTGCCATCCACCACGGGCACCTTGGAATTGCCGATGGTCTTGAACTTGCCGTCCTTGACCGCCTGCTCGATGCGGGCGATGTTGAAGAACACGCAGGCATCCCGCTCGGAAACCATCATGTCTTCGTAGTGGGCGCCGCCCTCGGTGTTGTACTGGTTGGTGGCAGCCAGCTTGCCGTCGTAGGAGGTGGCGACAAGGTCCATGTTGCCGTCGAGGCGGACCTG
>JBLNBI010000408.1:0-4710 GCA_050259815.1 Actinomycetota bacterium
ACTTCTTTTCGGACAGGAAGAGGAAGCTGTCGTCCGTGGCCGGGGTGTGCAGCGGCGCGCCCCGCTCCTTCCAGTCCGGGAACAGCTCGTCCAGGGCCCGGGGCTCGAAACAGGCGCCGGAAAGGATGTGGGCGCCGACTTCGGAGCCCTTTTCCAGGACGCAGACGGAGACTTCCCGACCTTTCTCTTCGGCCAGTTGCTTGAGCCGGATGGCGGCGGCCAGCCCGGAGGGGCCGGCACCGACAATCACGACATCGTATTCCATGGCTTCGCGATCGGTACGCATGGCGGCCTCACGACGAAAAGGTGATGGGGGTGTTCATGGGGATTCCTGCTGGGAAATGGAATAGGCGAGCGCCTCCCGCCGGCTCGGCCGGCGGGGGCGGAGCCGGTTCTTATTCGATGGCCAGGACGGACTGGGCGTGTTGCCGCAGGACGTATTTCTGGATCTTGCCGGTGGAGGTCTTGGGCAGGGCGCCGAACACCACCTGCTTGGGCACCTTGAAGCGGGCCAGGTGGCCGCGGCAGTGCTCGATGATCTCGGCTTCGGTCACCTTGGCGCCGTCCTTCACCTCGATGAAGGCGCAGGGCACCTCGCCCCACTTCTCGTCGGGCTTGGCCACCACGGCGGCGGCGATGACCGCCGGATGCCGGTAGAGGACATCCTCCACTTCCAGGGAGGAGATATTCTCGCCGCCGGAGATGATGATGTCCTTGGAACGGTCCTTGATCTTGACGTAGCCGTCGCTATGGACCACGGCCAGGTCGCCGGTATGGAACCAGCCGCCCTGGAAGGCATCCTGGGTGGCCTTCTCGTTCTTCAGATAGCCCTTCATGACCAGGTTGCCCCGGAACATGATCTCGCCCATGGTCTCGCCGTCCCAGGGCACCGGCTCCATGGAGACCGGATCGAGGACGGTGATGGCTTCCTGCATGTGGTAGCGCACGCCCTGGCGGCCGTTGCGGGCAGCCCGCAGGTCGATGGGGAGCTTGTCCCATTCCGGGTGCTTGGCGCAGACGGAGGCCGGGCCATAGGTCTCGGTGAGGCCGTAGACGTGGGTGATGTTGATGCCGATGCGCTCGCAGCCCTCGATGATGGCGGCCGGGGGCGCGGCGCCGGCGATGAGGCCGTTGAGCGGGTGGTCGATGCCGGCCCGCAATTCGTCCGGGGCGTTGATCAGCATGCCGTAGACGATGGGGGCGCCGCACATGTGGCTGACCTTGTGCTTCCGGATGAGATCGAAGATCAGGGCCGGATCCACCTTGCGCAGGCAGACGTTGGTGCCGGCATTGGCGGCCATGGTCCACGGGAAGCACCAGCCGTTGCAATGGAACATGGGCAGGGTCCACAGGTACACGGCCTGGGGCGGCATGCCCCACGAAATAATGTTGCTGCCGGCGTTCAGGTAGGCGCCCCGGTGGTGGTAGACCACGCCCTTGGGGTTGCCGGTGGTGCCGGAGGTGTAGTTGAGCGCAATGGCGTCCCACTCGTCGTCCGGCAGGGACCAGACGAATTCCGGGTCGCCCTCGTTCAGGAAGGCCTCGTAGTCCTTCTCGCCCACGGCCTTGCCGCCCTGGAAGTCCGGGTCCATCACGTCGATGACCACCGGCTTGGGGCCTTCCAGGAGTTCCAGGGCCTTCTCCACCACGCCGGAGAATTCCGGATCGGTGATCAGCACCTTGGCGCCGCCGTGGGTCAGCATGAAGGCGATGGCCTCGGCGTCCAGGCGGGTGTTCAGGGTGTTGAGCACGGCGCCCAGCATGGGGATGCCGAAGTGGGCCTCGTACATGGCCGAAATGTTCGGCAGCATGCAGGCCACCGTGTCGCCCTTGCGGATGCCCCGGTTATACAGGGCGGACGCCAGCTGGCGGCAGCGGGTGTAGGTTTCCTTCCAGGTGTATTGCCGGTCCCCCTGGATGACGGAAATCCGCTTCGGATACACGAAGGCGGCGCGCTCCAGGAAACTCAAGGGGCTCAGGGGTACATAGTTGGCCGGGTTCTTGGGAAGCCCGGTGTCGTACGGGTTGGTCGTTGCCAAATCATTCTCCTCACATTGCTGCAGAAAAATAGCTGTTCCCGACTTCGTCTGGTCTTATTTTGTTTGACGGCAGCATGGCAAAACACTCTTGCAAAACTATTGGCGAAATGTAACGAATGATTGCAACCGGGAACTTTGCCGGCGCCTGGCCTAAAATCCGCCCATGACCTCTTCCACCGGGAATATGGACGGCGCCGGCAGCGAGCTGCGGGAGCGCCGGGAAATGCTGCAGGCGGGCCTGGACCTTATGGACCAGGGGATTACGGTTTTCGACGCCGATCTGCATCTGGTGGCCTGGAACGAAACCTTCCTGCAAATGCTGGGCTTCCCCCGGGAGCTGGCCTACATGGGGGCTCCGGTGGAGGGCTTCATCCGCTTCAATGCCGAGCGGGAAGAATACGGCCCCGGTGACGTGGAAGCCCTGGTGGCCGAGCGCATGGCGGCGGCCCGCAGCTTCAGGCCCTACCTCGCTGAGCGCCGCCGGCCCGACGGGCGCATCCTCATGCTGCGGGGCGAGCCCCTGCCCAACCGGGGCTATGCCATCCTCTATTCGGACATCACCGAGCAGCGCTACGTCGACAACCTCATCCAGCACCAGAACGTCCAGCTGGAGGAGCGGGTCCGGCGCCGTACCGCCCAGCTGGAAAACGCCAACGCCAACCTGGTCCGGGCCAATGCAGAGAACTCCCGCATCGCCGCCGCCCTGGGGCGCAGCGAAGCCCGGCTGCGGCTCATCAACGACACCATTCCCACCCTGATCGGCTATTTCGACAAGGACCAGGTGTTCCGGTACGCCAACAAGGGTTACTCGGACTGGTTCGGCATTCGGGAGGAGTCCATCACCGGCACCGCCATCCCGGGGGTGATTACCGAGCATGTCTACGAACAGGTCAAGGACCACATCCGCACGGCCCTTTCCGGGCAGCAGGTGACCTACGAATACTCCATGGAACGCGGTGGGCGCACTCTTTACGCCCGCAGCACCCTGGTGCCGGAAATCGGCCACGACGGCGAGACCCTGGGCTGCTTCGTCTTCTCCTACGACATCACCGAGCAGAAGCGCATGCAGGCCGCCCTGGTCCAGGCCCAGAAGATGGAGGCCATCGGCCAGCTCACTGGCGGCCTCGCCCACGACTTCAACAATCTGCTGACGGTCATCATCGGCAACCTGGCCGCCCTCCAGGATCGCCGGGACCAGGACGAGGAGGTGAAAGGGTTCGTGGAGCCGGCCTTGGAGTCGGCCCGGCGGGGCGTGCAGCTCATCAAGCGGCTCCTGACCTTTTCCCGCAACCAGCCCCTGGAGCCCCAGGCGGTGGATGTGGGGCGTCTCATCGGCGGCATGACCACCCTGGTGCGCCGCTCCTTGCCGGAGTCCATCGCCATCACCACCGATTTGCCCCGGGAACCGCTCCATTCCCTGGTGGACCCCGGGCAGTTGGAAAGCGCCCTCCTCAATTTTGCTCTCAATGCCCGGGATGCCATGCCCGACGGTGGGCGTCTGCACCTTGCCGCCCGCCGGGTTGAACTCGGTGAGAATGCCGCCGATTTCGAGGTGACCCCCGGCAGCTACGTCCTGGTGGAAGTGGAGGACAACGGCGCCGGCATGGACGAGGAAACCCTGGCCCGGGTGTTCGAGCCCTTCTTCACCACCAAACGCTTCGGCCTGGGCAGCGGCCTGGGGCTGTCCATGGTCTATGGCTTCGTCAAGCAGTCCGGCGGCGGTATCCGTATCCGGAGCGCGCCGGGGCAGGGCACCACGGTGGCCATGGTGCTGCCCCTCGGATTGCCGGAAGTCGAGCCCGACGATCTTGCGGACGACGCCCCCCTGCTTCTCGGCGGCGAACTGGTTCTATTGGTGGAAGACGAGGCCAGCGTGCGCCGGGTGGTGCGCCAGCAGCTCATGGACCTGGGTTACCCAGTCATCGAGGCCGAGAACGGCTCGGAGGCCCTGGCGCTGATCGACAACGTGCCGGACATTGCCATCGTCGTCACCGACGTGGTCATGCCCGGCGGCATCAACGGGCGGCAATTGGCCGGGCGGCTCCTGGAGAGCCGCCCTAACGTGCGGGTGGTGCTCATGAGCGGCTACGCTGACGGCTGGCACGACGGCCGGGCTGACAGCCTGCCGGTACTGACCAAGCCCTTCGATACCCAGGAATTGATCCGGGCCCTGCGGCCGGGAAGGAAGGAAAATGTCTAAAGCCGTCGATCCCGATGCCCTCAAGATGATCGTCATCGTCGAGGACGACCCGGACGTGGCCCGCACCATCGAGCATGTCCTTGCCGACTTCGGCTTTCGCACCGCCTGGTGCCGCAGCGCCGGCGACCTGCTGCGGCGCCTCAGGAGCCTCGCCCCCGACCTCTGCATCGTGGATCTGGGGCTGCCCGACATGGACGGGCTGGAAGTCATGCAGCGCATCCGCCAGGTGTCGGCCTGCGGCCTCCTAATTCTTACTGGCCGGGCCCATGTCAGCGACCGGGTGATGGGACTGGAGCTGGGGGCGGACGACTACGTGCTGAAGCCCTTCGAGCCCCGGGAACTGGTGGCCCGGGTGCGCAGCATCCTGCGCCGCCGGGAGGCCCCGGCTTCCGGGGCGGTGGGGCGCCAGGTGGCGGAATTCGGGGGCTGGCGCTTCAACCCGGGCAACAACACCCTGGTGTCGCCCGAGTG
>JBLNBI010000409.1:0-9291 GCA_050259815.1 Actinomycetota bacterium
ACCTCATCGTCGGGGCGGGTTTTGCCGGTTCCGTCCTGGCCGAGCGGCTGGCGGCGGGGGCTGGAAAGCGGGTGCTCATCGTGGACCGGCGGCCCCACATCGGCGGCAATGCCTACGACTGCTACAACGACGCCGGCATCCTCATCCATCGCTACGGCCCCCACATCTTCCATACCAACTCGGACAGGATTTTCGAGTACCTGTCCCGCTTCACCGCCTGGCGGCCCTACGAGCACCGGGTGCTGGCCTATGTGAACGGCAAGCAGCTGCCCATTCCCATCAACCTCACCACCATCAACAGGCTCTACGATCTCAACCTCACCTCGGCGGACATGGAAGCCTTCCTGGCCGAGCGGGCGGAGGTGCCGCCGGACATGATCCGCACCTCCAAGGACGTGGTGATGGCGACGGTGGGCCGGGACCTGTACGAGAAATTCTTCGAGGGCTATACCCGCAAACAGTGGGGCGTCGACCCGTCCGAACTGGACAAGTCGGTGACCTCCCGCATCCCCACCCGGACCAATACGGACGACCGTTACTTCGGCGACACCTACCAGGCCATGCCGAAGCACGGCTACACCCGGCTCTTCGAGAACATGCTGGATCACCCGAACATCAAGGTGATGCTCAACACCGACTACCGGGAAATCGTGAAGGGCGTCCGCTATGACCGGATGATCTACACCGGCCCGGTGGACGAGTTCTTCGACTACCGCTTCGGGCCCTTGCCCTACCGGTCGCTGCAATTCCGCCACGTCACCTTGGACCGGCCCCGCTTCCAGCCGGTGGCGGTGGTCAATTACCCGAGCCAGGCGGTGCCCTATACCCGGATCACCGAATACAAGCACCTGACCGGCCAGTCCCACGGCCTGACCAGCATTTCCTACGAATACCCCTGCGACGACGGCGATCCCTACTACCCGGTGCCCAACCCGGAGAACGCCGTCCTCTTCAAGAAATACCAGACTCTCTCCGAGAACATCCCGGGGGTCTGGTTCGTCGGCCGGCTGGCCACCTACCGCTACTACAACATGGACCAGGTCGTCGGCCAGGCATTGGCCCTCTACCAGCGACTATGCCAGCTCGACGGCGCGGGAGACCAGGATGAACAAGTCAAGAAACTGGCCCTCGGTTGAACTCTGGGGCGGGGTCGAATGCACCGTGGCCCGGGTGGGCGACCGCTACATCGACCAAGTGGCGGCCACCGGCCACCAGGAGCGCCTGTCCGACCTCGACCTCTTCGCCGGCCTGGGACTGAAGGCCATGCGCTATCCGGTCCTGTGGGAACGGATCGCCCCGGAGCGCCCGGACCGCTGCGACTGGTCGTGGATCGACGAGCGCCTGGCCCGGCTCCGGGACCTGGGCATCCGGCCCATCCTGGGCCTGGTTCACCACGGCAGCGGCCCCCGCTACACCAGTCTGGCAGACCCGGGATTTGCCCAGGGGCTGGCTGAGTTCGCCGCCCGGGTGGCGGAACGCTACCCCTGGGGGGAGGACTGGACGCCGGTGAACGAGCCCCTCACCACGGCCCGTTTCAGCGGCCTGTACGGCCACTGGTATCCCCACGGCCGGGATGCCCGGACCTTCTTCCGCCTCCTGATGAACGAACTGGAAGGCACCCGCCTCGCCATGGCCGCCATTCGGGCGGTGAACCCTGAGGCCCGCCTCATCCAGACCGACGACCTGGGCCGCACCTGGGCCACGCCGCCCCTCCAGTACCAGGCGGATTTCGAGAACGAACGCCGCTGGCTGGGCTGGGACCTGCTGACCGGCGGGGTCGGGGCCGACCATCCCCTGCTGGACTACCTCCTGGGCAACGGCATTACCGAAGAGAAACTGGCGGACTGGCAGGCGAATCCCTGCCCGCCGGACATCATCGGCATCAACCACTACCTGTCCAGCGAACGCTTCCTGGACCACCGCATGGACAGCTACGAGGAAGGCAAGCGGGGCGGCAACGGCCGGGACCGCTACGCCGACGTGGAGGCCCACCGGGTGGTGGTGGACGGCTGCGCTGGCCCCGAGGGCCTGCTGCGGGAAACCTGGGAGCGCTACCGCCTGCCCATTGCCGTCACCGAGGCCCACAACGGATGCACCCGGGACGAGCAGATGCGCTGGTTCGCCGAGGTGTGGGCGGCGGCGGTGCGGCTCAAGGCCGAGGGCCTGGACATCCGGGCGGTGACCGCCTGGTCCCTCCTGGGCGCCACCGACTGGAACACCATGCTCACCCGCCAGGACGGCTTCTACGAGCCCGGGGTGTTCGACATCCGCGGTCCCGAGCCGCGCCCCACCGCCATGGTCGGGCTCTTGCAGGAACTGGCCCGGACCGGGGATTCCGACCATCCCATCCTGGATTCCCCCGGCTGGTGGATCCGCCACGACCGGCTCCAGTATCCGCCGGTGCGCTGCCGGCCCCTGGTCCATCCCCTGCCGCCCCCTAGCTTCACCGGCAAGCGCCGGTCTCTGGTGATCGTCGGCGCCCGGGGCACCCTGGGCCAGGCCCTGGCCCGGGCCTGCGTCATCCGGGCCTTGCCCCACCATCTCCTGGGGCGGGAGACCCTGGATATTGCCGATCCCCACAAGGTGGCCCGGGTCCTGGCCGAACTGCGGCCCTGGGCGGTGATCAACGCCGCCGGCTGCGTGAATGTGGACCTGGCGGAGAAGGAAAGCGACCGCTGCTGGCGGGACAACTGCACCGGCCCCCGCACCCTGGCCGCCGCCTGCGCCGAGATGGGCATCCCGATGGTCACCTTCTCCAGCGACCTGGTATTCGACGGCGGCAAGGCCGGGCCCTATCTCGAAAGTGACGAGGTGGCGCCCCTCAACGTCTACGGCCAGAGCAAGGCGGCGGCGGAGGAGGCGGTGCTGGGCCGCCACCGGGATGCCCTGGTGATCCGCACCAGCGCCTTCTTCGGCCCCTGGGACCGCTACAACTTCGCCATCCAGACCCTGGCCCGGCTCAACGCCGGGAAAGAGGTGCTGGCAGTGGACGGCTTTGCCGTCTCTCCCACCTACGTACCCGACCTGGTGGATCACACCCTAGACCTCCTCATCGACGGCGAGGCGGGGGTCTGGCACCTGGCCAACCGGGGCGGCATCACCTGGTGCGACTTCGCCCGGGCCCTGGCGGAAACCTGGAAGCTGGACCACGGCCTCATCGTGCCCGCGACTCCGGCCGAGGCCGGGTGGGTCGCCCCGCGACCCGCCAACAGCGTCCTGGACAGCGGCCGGGGCGGCATCATGCCCGGTTTCGACTCGGCCTTCGCCCGCTTCGTGGATGCCCTGCGCTGCCAGGGGGAATTGCCCGCACTTGCCACCGGTATACTGGCGGAACCCAGGCCGACCCGCCTGGTATGCCGGAGATCGGGGTAGGGCAGGGCACCCACTCCGGTCTTCGATGTCGAATCCAACTTCTCGGATACCCAGGGCGCTTACTCATGATCCTAGTCACCGGCGGCACCGGCTACATCGGCTCCCATACCGTTGTCGAACTCCTGGCGGCGGGGGCCGACCTGCTCATCGTCGACAACCTCTGCAACAGCAAACCGGCCGTGCTGGAGCGCATCGAGCGCATCGCCGGTCGCCGCCCCGCCTTCGCCAATGTGGATATCCGGGACCGGGAAGGGCTCGGGCAGGTATTCAAGGACCATCCCATCGACTCCGTGATCCACTTCGCCGGCCTCAAGGCGGTGGGGGAGTCGGTGGCCCAGCCGCTGCGCTACTACGACAACAACGTCCATGGCAGCGCGGTGCTGTTCGAAACCATGGCCGCCCACGGGGTGAAGAAGGTGGTGTTCAGCTCCTCCGCCACCGTCTATGGCGATCCCCATGCGGTGCCCATCCAGGAGCACTTTCCCCTCCAGGCGACCAACCCTTACGGCCGCTCCAAGCTCATGGTGGAGGAAATCCTGAGGGACGTGGCCGTGGCCGACCCGGACTGGCGCATTGCCCTGCTGCGCTACTTCAACCCGGTGGGCGCCCACCGGAGCGGCCTCATCGGCGAGGACCCCAACGGCATCCCCAACAACCTGATGCCTTTCGTCGCCCAGGTGGCGGTGGGCAAGCGGGAAAAGCTGTCGGTGTTCGGCAACGACTATCCCACCCCGGACGGCACCGGGGTGCGGGACTACATCCACGTGGTGGACCTGGCCCTGGGGCACCTGGCGGCGCTGAACTACCTGGACCGCAACCCCGGCGTCCTCACCGTCAACCTAGGCACCGGCCAGGGCTACAGCGTCCTCGACATGGTCAAGGCCTTCCAGGAGGCCAGCGGCCGGCCGGTGCCCTACCAGATCGTCGGCCGCCGTCCCGGCGACATCGCCACCTGCTACGCCGATCCGGCCATGGCCCGGGACAAGCTGGGCTGGCAGGCCCAGTGGGGCATCCGGGAGATGTGCGAGGACACCTGGCGCTGGCAGTCCAACAACCCCAACGGCTTCGAGACATGAGC
This sequence comes from Actinomycetota bacterium, assembly GCA_050259815.1. GTDB lineage: Bacteria > Pseudomonadota > Gammaproteobacteria > Burkholderiales > Rhodocyclaceae > JAGTRP01. The sequence goes on from JBLNBI010000409.1 coordinate 4,451, forward strand.
CTGCACTGGGACACGGTGGCCCTCCTGCCGGACGGACGGCTGGTGGAGGCCATCACCCTTGACAACGGCCGGGGGCTGCGGGCCTCCATCATGGGCTACGGTGCCACCCTGCTGAACCTGTGGGTGCCGAAACCTGACGGGACGCCCATTGATGTAACCCTCGGCTTCGACCAGCCCATGGACTACCTGGGCGAGCATCCCTACTTCGGCGCCGTGGTGGGGCGCTACGCCAACCGCATCGCCGGCGGCCGCTTTTCCCTCGGCGGTCGGCAGTACGAACTGGCTGCCAACAACGGCACCAACCACCTCCACGGGGGCCTCCGAGGCTTCGACAAGGTGCTGTGGCGTTCGGCCGGGGACCGGGACCTCCCGGCGCCCCAGATCACCTGGCACTACAGCAGTGCGGACGGGGAGGAGGGCTATCCGGGCAACCTGGACGCCTACGTCACCTATACCCTCACCGAGGACAACGGCCTGCGCCTGGACTACCAGGCCCGCACCGATGCTCCGACGGTGGTGAACCTCACCCACCACGCCTACTGGAGCCTGGCCGGCGGGTGCGACATCCTCGATCACCGGCTGGAAATCCAGGGTTCCCGCTTCCTGCCCGTGGGGCCCGACCTCATCCCCACCGGGGAAATGCGGCCGGTGGCCGGGACGGCCATGGATTTCCTTGCCCCTACGCCCATTCGGGACCGCCTGGACCCGGATGACCCGCAGCTTCGGCAGGCCCGGGGCGGCTACGACCACAACTGGATCCTGGACCACGACGGTAGCAGCCTGGCCCTGGCTGCCCGCCTCGCCTCGCCGGCCTCGGGGATCGAAATGGAAGTGTGGACGACCCAGCCCGGCCTGCAGTTCTACTCCGGCAATTTCCTGGACGGCAGCCTCGTCGGCAAGGGCGGCCAGGCCTACGGCAAGCATGCCGGGCTGTGCCTGGAAACCCAGCATTTTCCCGATTCCCCCAATCATCCGGAATTTCCCTCCACGGTGCTGAAGCCCGGCGACATCTACCGGCACACCACCCTGTACCGCTTCTCGACCGCTGCCTGAGGGGGCGGAGGTACCTGCCCTTACGGGTTGGCACGTATGTATCCGGACGGGCCGGTGGGCTAATGTGCCGTCCATGTCGCCCCAGTCCTTATTCAATCGCCGGAGCGTTTCCCGCTACCACCTGGTCCATCCGTTGCCGGGCTATATCGAGCACGGCGACATCCGCCATGCCAGCGAAATCGTGGAGATTTCCACGGCCGGCTTCCGGGTCCGCTTGCGCAACGCCAGCGAGGAGGATTTCACCTCGCCGGCGGGGAGCTGCGACTTCGGGGAGGTGATCCACGAGGCCGACGAAATCGCCGGCTTCGGGGAAATCCGCTATGTCCGCCCGGACAAGGGTGACCTGTGGATCGGCTTCAAGTGGGATGAATTCCACGTGGCGGACAATATCCAGAAGAGCTACGCGGTCATCGCCCAACTCATCGCCCGGGGCGTGGCGGGCTGCGTCAATATCGCCGACGACGTGATCCGGTTGGGCGGGCACGTGTCATCGGCCCTCTTCGACGACCTTCAACAATGCGTCGCCCTGGGATTCCGGCGCGTGTCCTTGCAGGACTGCACCTCGGTCGATACCGGCGGGTTGTCCATGTTGGCCGGCCTCGACGATATCAAGGTCAGGCTCGAGGACATGAGCCCGGAGATTGCCACCCAGTTCCGCCGCTACCGGCAGCGGGAAAATTTCCGTCACTGAGCTTCCGTCACCGACTCCCGCCGCCGTCCGGCAGGGAGAAACGGAACACGCTGCCTTCCCCCGGCCGGGAATCCACCCACAGCCGGCCGCCGTGGCGCTCGACGATGCGCTGGCAGATGGCCAGGCCGATGCCGGTGCCCGGAATCTGCTGGTGGGAATGAAGTCGGCGGAATATCTCGAAAATGCGCTCGTGGTACTTGGGGTCGATGCCGATGCCGTTGTCGGCCACGGCGATCACCCATTCCCCATCCCAACCCTCGGCCGAAACCGTTACCCGGGGCGGCCGGGACTGGTTGTACTTGAGGCCGTTCTCCACCAGATTCTGGAGGAGCAGCACCATCTGGCCCCGGTCCGCCATCACCGTCGGCAGCGGGGTGCCAACCACCTCGGCGCCGATGTCGCCGATGACCGGGGCTAGGGTAGCGGTTACCTGGCCGAGGATATCCCCCAGGTCCACGGGCTCGAAGGGGCGGGCCTGGGCATCCAGCCGGGAGTAATCCAGCAGTTCCTGGATCAGGATCTGGAGGCGCCGGGTATTGTCGATCACTATGCCCAGCCACTCATCGGCCCGCTCATCCACGCAGGACTTGAGTTCCTGCTGCAGGAGCTGGCTGAAGCCGACGATGGAGCGCAGGGGCGTTTGCAGGTCGTGGGCGGCGGCGTGGGCGAAGCGCTGGAGTTCCATGTTGCTCAGCATCAGGGCTTCGTTGGACTGTTTCAGCTGCAGGGTGCGTTGCTGGACCCGCTGCTCCAACTCGGCATTGAGGCGGCGGATTTCGGCCTCCGCCTCCTTGCGGTCCGTGATGTCGGTATGGGTGCCGATCAGGCGCAGGGCCCGCCCCCCGGCGTCCCGCTCGGGGGCGACGGCCTGGGAGAGGAGCCAGCGCCATCTGCCGTCCGCGGCCAGGATGCGCACTTCGCTCCGGTAGCTTTCCCGGCGGCCGGCGATGACGTCGTCGATCTGCCGGGCTACGCCGGGGCGGTCGTCCCCATGGACCCGCGCCAGCCAGTCGCTGGAGGTGGCCAGCTCTTCGGGTCGGTAGTCCAGCATGGTGAACAGCAGTTCGTCCGCCGGGCGCAGGGCCATGGTGGCGACGTCCATCTCCCAGGCGGCCGTGTTTCCCGCCTTGAGGGCCAGCACCAGCCGGTATTCGCTCTCCCGCAGGGTGGCGTTCCGCTTTTCCAGAAGCCGGGCCGCTTCTTCCATCGCCCGGGCCACCTCGGCGGCTTCCTTGACGGGCAGGGAAGGGGCGGTGATCCGCTCTCCGGCCCCCAGGGCGAGGGCGGGGGCAACCAGGGCGCCGAAGGAGCGGGCGATGCGCCCGCCCACCAGCCAGGCCAGCCCCAGGCCGGCGGCGAACAGGGCGGCGATGCCCACGGCCAGTGCCGACAGCCGGCGGTTGAAGCGGCTGGCCAGGCTTTCCTGGGGGATGCCGATGGCGAGCCGCCAGTTGGTGACGTCGGAACGGGTAAAGGCGGCCAGGACGGGGACGCCGTCCTTCATGACCGCCTCGAAAGTGCCCTCGTCGGCGTCCATCAGATGCCGGTAATAGCCGGGTGCGGGCTTTTGGCCGACGTACTCGTCCGAGGCGCGGCTGCGGGCGGCGATGGTGCCGGCGCTGTCGAATACCGTGGCGACCCAGCCGGGGGGTAGCCCCTGGGCGCTCAGAATGTCGTTCAGTGTTTCGGGCAGAATGGTGACGGTCAGGGCATAGCGGACCCGGCCGTCCAGGATTACGGGCACTGCCACCGCCACGAGGGGGCGATGGAGCACCTGGCTCTCGAAAATATCGGAAATGGCGGACTCCCCGCTGCCGAACACCCGGCGCACCAGTTCCGGGCTGCCGTGGGGGGGAAGCGGCGTGCCGAAGTCATCGCCGGTATTCACGAACTGCAACCCTTGCCCGTCCGCCAGGGATACGGAGGCGCCTAGTTGGGCATGGGCCAGGGTCCGGCGGGCCTGGTCGTGGAAGCGGCCGAAATTCCCGGCGGCAAGGGCATCGGACCCGGCCAGCCCGAGGGCCAGGGCCTCGACCTTGAGGATCTGGTTGTCCACCGCCCGCACCAGGGCCCGGGCCGTCTGGATGGTGTCCTTCTTGAGTTGGTTCCGGCCCTCCCGGTACTCGTGGATGAACAGCGTGGTGGCGCCGATGATCCCGGGGAGCAGGCAAGCCGGCACCAGCCAGGCAAGCAGCGTCCGCACGGACCAGCGGGGCGCAAAGTTCGACTCTCGGATCAAAGTAGGATTCGGGATTGCCTGGGGCAGGGAATACACAAGAACTGTTTGACCCGCTGTTCGCCCAAAAATCCTGGGCGCCCGGCTTGGGTGGGAATCCGACTGGTCGGAACAGGGGGCGGTGGAGTTTTTCGGGTTTCGTTGAGAATGGGGTGCAGATTTGCTGCGGCCTGCCGTTATTAGCGCTAAGGGCTAGGTCAATAGCCAAGAGGAGACCGCCATGAGCCGACGCACCCCATCCATCGCATTTGCCGCCGCCCTTTGGCTGGCCTGTGGAGCGGTATGCGCGGACACGGTTCCGGTACCGGTGCCTCCCCAGGGGGCGACGGCTGTCGGGTACGCGGACAGCTTCGGGCTGAACAGCATGCGCCGGGCAGTTCCGGGCAAGGGATCGGGGGCGGTGGCGCCGGTGGCCGGATCGGCTCTGCCGGCGGCAGACAGCTTCGGGCTCAATAACGGGATCATGGCCGCCGCGGCCAATTGTTCGGCTGCCGCCAAGGAAGCGAGAAACGCTCCCCGGTGCATCGAAATCTAGCCGGGTTGAAGACTGCTTTTTGGGGGGCTTGCGGTGGTGCGTCCTGACGGAATCGAACCGCCGACCTCCACGATGTCAACGTGGCGCTCTAACCAGCTGAGCTAAGGACGCAAGTATTGGATGGTTGCGGGGGCAGGACTTGAACCTGCGACCTTCGGGTTATGAGCCCGACGAGCTGCCAACTGCTCCACCCCGCGTCCGTATAAGCGCCAGTTCGAGGAGAACTGGAGCGGCAGAAGAGTCTCGAACTCTCGACCTCAACCTTGGCAAGGTTGCGCTCTACCAACTGAGCTACTGCCGCATCTTTCTTTCGACTACATCGTACA
>JBLNBI010000410.1:0-10516 GCA_050259815.1 Actinomycetota bacterium
GACCTTATAGTTGTATGTGGTTTGCGTTTCCGACATGGACCCACCTCTCGTTTAAAAAAAAACATTATGCCGCCTCTCCCTGAGACCTTAGGCAGCATTTGGAAGCGGATGGTAGTCCAGCCGGACAGAGGGGGTTTGACATAGATCAACCCGACGGACATCTGGATTAAGAAATGTCCGATGGCGCCAGTCATAGAAGCCTGTAGATAGGCGAAAAAAAGGGTGCGCCGCAACGCACCCCAACCCCAACAGAGAACTGATATGGAGCATTGCGCCCCATCTGGAACGGTATATTGCCCGTATAGGAAAATTCCGAGTTGATTTAGGTCAAACTTTATCCGCTTTCTCGGAAGGCTCCGAGGAGTCGTCCTTGGCGTCCTTCGGGCGGTCATCATCCATCAGGATACGGAAACCCGGCCCTTCCAGATCGTCGAATTGGCCGCTCTTGACTGACCACCAGAAGGCGGCGGCAATAGCGAACACCAGGATTACCGACACCGGAATCAGGAGATACAGTATTTCCATCAGTCTTTCTCCGCACGCTGAATACGCAGGGAATTCAGCACTACCAAGAGCGAACTTGCCGACATCCCAATGCCCGCCAGCCAAGGGGTTACGTAACCAGCGATAGCTAGAGGAAGTGCCACGAAGTTGTAGGCGAACGACCACCAGAGGTTCTGCTTGATGACCTTCAGGGTCAGACGAGTCCTATGTAGACCGACCCGCAGGTGGTCAAGATTCTCCGAAAGCAGGATGAGGTCCGCCTGGGTGCGTGCCAACTGGGCGCCACCGCCCATCGCCACAGAAACTTGGGCCTGGGCCAGCACAGGGGCGTCGTTTACGCCATCTCCCACCATGGCGACCACGGCTCCGGCAGCCTGCAGACCGATAACGGCTTCGTACTTGCCCCGGGGAGTCACCCCGGCACGCACATCTTCGATACCGAGTTGCGTGGCAACCCGAGCTGCCACGCCGGGCGCATCACCGGTCAGCAGAACGACCTTCTTTCCCTCGGACTTCAACGCAGCGATCAACGCCTCGGACTCGGGACGAACTTCATCTCCGAGACGGAACAGGGCCATGCACCGGTCCTCGCACCCCAAGGCAACCACCGTATCTCCGCCGGCCAGCCACTCCGCTGCCTGGGGAGGCAAGTCATCGACGTTGCCGCCCAAGGCAAATCCGGGGCGACCGATACGATAGACCTTGCCATCGACAAATCCTTCAACCCCCTGCCCCGCCTCACTCCGAACCGACTGGGCCCCAGGTAGGAACCGCCCTTCGGCAGCGTGGCGCAACGCGAGCCCCAAGGGATGCTCAGAAGACTGCTCGAGGGATGCAGCAAGGACGAGACAACGCCCACGATCAGTTTCCCCAAGGGGCATGACGTCGATGAGGCGCATTCGGCCCGTTGTCAGGGTGCCGGTCTTGTCGAAAACGAAGTGGGTCGCCCGAGCCAGGGTCTCGACGGCATGTCCACGGGTCACCAACAACCCGTCCTTGGCCAGGGCACCCGCCGCCACCGTCAGAGCGATCGGCGTCGCCAGGGACAAGGCGCACGGGCAGGTCACCACCAGGACCGAGACCGTGATCCACAGGGCTCGGGCAGGATCGAACCACCACCAGCCCACAGCGACCGCCACCGATACCAGCAGCAACGCGCCGACGAAGTGACTGGCGATGCGGTCGGCCATCTCGACGATACGCGGTTTTTCTGCCGCCGCCCGCTCCATCAGATGAATGATGGCGGACAGGCGAGTCCCCTCCCCCACCTGCTCCACCTGGACGACCAGCGGGCTTTCCGTGTTGATAGCTCCGCCAGTAACCGGATCGCCCGGCGCCTTGGCAACCGGCCGGCTTTCGCCGGTCAACAAGGCTTCGTTGGCGCTGCTCACGCCCTCGACGACCCGCCCGTCGGCCGGAATGGTATCGCCGGGCCGCACCAGAACCATGTCCCCCGCCCGCAGATCGGCCACTACCACCTGCTCCGGATTACGATCGGCCGGGAACCCCGGCAGGCGCTGGGCGAAAGCCGGCAGCAGCTTGGCCAGCGCCTCGGTAACGCTCACGGCCTTTTGGCGGGCAGTCATTTCTAGATAGCGCCCGCCCAACAGGAAAAAGACGAACATGGTGACCGAGTCGAAATAGACTTCACCGGACTGCACCAGAGTTGCCCAGACACTTGCGGCAAAGGCGGCGCCCACCCCCAGCGCCACTGGGACATCCATCCCCACACGCCGCAGCTTGAGATCCCGCCAGGCATTCCTGAAGAAAGGAGCCGAGGAATAAATCACCACCGGCAGGGTAAGAAAGAGGCTGGCCCAGCGCATCAGGCTTTCGATGTCCAGGGACATCTCGCCCTCTCCGGCCAGGTAAACAGGGACGGCGTACATCATCACCTGCATCATGCCGAAACCGGCTACCCACAGGCGCCAGATGGCGTCACGCCTTTCCTTCTTGGAAATTTCCTCGTTCTTGGCCGCATCGTAGGGATAGGCCCGGTAACCGATGGCAGCGATGGCGGCAAGGATGTCGGAGAGCTTGATCCTGGCCTCGTCCCAACGCACCCGGGCTCGCCGGGTCGCGTAGTTGATATCCACCGCGCTCACCCCGGGCAGCCTGGAGAGATGCTGCTCGTTAAGCCAGATGCAGGCTGCGCAGGTAATACCCTCGAGCAGCAGGGAAGCCTCCCGCTCGGTCTCGCCCAGGGCCCTGACGAAACTCTTCTGGAAATCTGCGTGATCGAACAAGGCCAACTGATCCAGGACCGACGGCATGGCCTCCCGGGGGGACTCGGGGAGGGCGTCGCGGCTTCGGTAATAGTCGGACAGGCCGTTGTCGACAATGGCCTGGGCCACCGCCTGGCAGCCCGGACAACACATGGAACGGGATTGGCCGCCCACCGTCACCGCGAGATGGGTATCGTCCGGTACGGGCTGGCCGCAGTGGTAGCAGGGTGCTTGGGACATGAAAAAGAAAAAGGCGCTGAGCGCGCCTTTTCGGAAATATCAGCGGAGCGAAGTATAGTTTATTTGGCGCCCATCCGGATGGCGCCGTCCAGGCGGATCACTTCGCCGTTGAGATAGGAGTTTTCGGCAATATGCTTCACCAGCCCGGCGAACTCTGCCGGCTTGCCCATGCGCTGCGGGAAAGGGACCATCTTGCCGAGGGATTCCTGGACTTCCGGCGGCATACCCAGAAGCATGGGGGTTTCCATGATGCCGGGGGCGATGGTTACCACTCGAATGCCGCTGCGAGCCAGTTCCCGGGCCACCGGAAGGGTAAGGGCAACGATGCCGCCCTTGGAGGCGGAATAGGCTGCCTGGCCGAGTTGCCCCTCGAAGGCTGCGACGGAAGCCGTATTCACGATCACCCCACGCTCGCCGCCGGCGTCGGGCTCCCCCTTCATCATGGCGTCTGCCGCCAGCCGGATCATGTTGAACGTACCGATCAGGTTGATGTTGATCACCTTGGAAAAGCTCTCCAGACGGTGGGGACCTTCCTTACCGACCACCTTCTCTGCGGGAGCTACGCCGGCGCAGTTCACCAGCCCATTGAGGCCGCCGAAGGCGGACACTGCCGTCTGTACCGCATTAATGGCGCTCGCCTCGCTGGCCACGTCGGTTTCCACGAAGCGGGCATTGGCCCCCAGTTCGGCTGCCAGCTTCTCACCGGCCTCACGGTTGAGGTCCGCGAGGACCACCTTGGCACCGGATTGGGCCAGCAGACGGGCTGTAGCCGCACCGAGTCCGGAACCAGCGCCAGTCACCAGGAAAACTTTGTTATCGATTTGCATGTCTCTGCTCCAGCATGGGTTTTCAGGGCCTATCGTTTCCAGACGGTACCGTATGGAAGAAGCGCCATATTACCCCGTATGCTTAGAAAGCGACAGCCGGTGAAAGCCGGGAGACTTTCTGCATGATCCGATCCGACCCTTGGTGCGCCGATACGGTCATCCTGGTGCATGGCCTGTGGATGCCTGGTCTCGTCCTTAGGCCCTACCAATATTGGATCGAGAAGGAGGGCTTCTTCGTGCGCCGCTTTTCCTATCCTTCCTGGAGCCAGGCGCTCGAACGCAATGCGGACCTCCTCGACCGCTTTGTCGCCGACACCCCAGGAAGACGCCTCCACCTTATCTGCCACAGCCTGGGTGGATTGGTGACCCTGTCCATGCTCGAGCGGCACTGGGACCAGAGGATCCAGCGCCTGGTACTGATGGGGACGCCCGTGGCGGACTGCCATTGCGGGCGTTACTTGGCAAGACGAAGAACGCTCGCCCCCCTCCTCGGAAAAAGCATGAGCGACTGGCTGGCACGCGCGAAGCCTGCCGTACCCACCGGAATCGAGATCGGCATCCTGGCCGGCACTCGGCGACTGGGCCTCGGCTGCGTCATACCCGGACTGCAACGCCCCAACGACGGGGTCGTCGCCGTAGCGGAGACCCGACTGCCGGATGCGACAGACGAACTTATCCTGCCGGTGAGCCATTCAGGCATGCTCCTCTCACCCTCCTGCGCGCAGCAGGCCGCCCACTTTTTGAGGGCAGGACGATTCAGCCATGATAGCTAGGATGGCGCTCACGATCATGCTGCCCTTAGCCCTGGGCGGCTGTGCCAACCTCGCCTATTACGCCCAGGCGGTGGGCGGACATATGCAGGTGATTCATTCAGCCCGGCCGATACCTGAGCTCATTGAGGCGCCCAACACCGATCCCATGCTGAGGGACAGGCTGATCAGGGTTTCCGATATCCGGGAATTCGCCAGCCGAGAACTGGCTCTCCCTAACAACGGCAGCTACCGGAACTATGCCGACCTCGGTCGCCCCTTCGTGGTCTGGAACGTATTCGCCGCAGGGGAGTTCTCGGTCGAGCCAGAGAAGTGGTGCATGCTGATCGTCGGCTGTGTCAATTACCGCGGCTATTACAGCCGGGAGGGTGCGGAGCGATTTGCCGAAACGCTCAAGGGGCAGGGACTGGAAACCTACGTCGCCGGCATTCCGGCCTACTCCACCCTGGGATTCTTCGATGACCCGGTGCTCAACACTTTCCTGCGCTTCGGCGAACTGGAAGTGGCACGGATCGTTTTCCACGAACTGGCCCACCAGATCGCTTTCGTCCGGGGAGACACCACTTTCAACGAGTCCTTCGCCACGACCGTCGAGAACGAGGGAATGCGCCGATGGCTGGCCGCCTGCGGCAACGCGGAACAGCGCCAAGTCTTCCTGGACCGGCAGCAAGACAAGGCGCGGTTTCTTGCCCTAGTGACCGAATACCGGGAACGGCTGCGGTTAATTTACGCCAAGCCCTGGCCTTTGACGAAAAAGCGCAAGGCAAAGGAAGAGACGTTGGCAGAACTGCAACGCTCCTATGCCGACCTCCAGGCCGGCAACGGCAGATACGAGAGCTACAACACTTTCTTTAGCCAGGGGATCAACAATGCAAAACTCGGCTCGGTAAGCCTGTACACCGGCCTCGTACCCGCGTTCGAAACCCTGCTGAAGCACGAAGACCATGACCTAGCCCGCTTCTACCAACAGGTGAAGGCCCTGGCCCGTATGGGCGACGACGAGCGTCGCGCCATCCTGGAAAGCCTACAGCCCACTCGCTAGGCGCCGTGGCGTACATACAACAGTCAGCATCGGGGGCACGTGCAAAGACAGGTCATAAGCCGACCGGTGGCACTAAAATAGTGCCGCGCTGTGTCAAGAATACAAACGTCTTTGTAGCGTAGCGATGTCCCGAGTTCAAAAGGGGGATTTCGGGATTTCTGCTAGAGATGCGCCCCACCTCGGTGGGGTATTTTTTTTGCCCTTGATTTTTGGAAAGCGGCGAACGGTTGGCAGCCCCGACTGGAATCGAACCAGTATCTAGCCCTTAGGAGGGGCTTATTCTATCCATTGAACTACGGGGCCACCGCAAAAGCAAACCATGGGTAAGCGGCTTCTCGCGCCCCGAGGGCAGACTCTCACTTGGCGTGAGGAATAGCGAAATACGCCGCGGCAAACCCGGGGATATCCAACCGGAAGACTACCTTCTGGTTCTCGACCAGGATAGCGTTCTGGTGCTGCAGAGAGGAATCGAACCTCCGACCTACTGATTACGAATCAGTTGCTCTACCAACTGAGCTACTGCAGCAGAGCGTAGAATTATATCTTTTGCCTACCCTTTCAGGCAACGAGACCGGTTATTCCATGAATCTGTTGCGCGCCCTGGCCACCGTCAGCGGCATGACCCTGTTGTCCCGCGTCCTGGGCTTCGTCCGGGATTTCGTCGTCGCCCGCGCCTTTGGAGCCGGAGTCGCCACCGACGCCTTCTTCGTCGCATTCAAACTGCCCAACCTGCTGCGCAGGCTGTTCGCCGAGGGCGCTTTTTCCCAGGCCTTCGTTCCCATCCTGGGGGAATACAAGAACAGACGGGGCGATCAGGAAACTAAGGCACTGGTCGACCATGTCGCGGGGATGCTGTTCCTGATCCTGTCGGCAGTCACCGCCGTGGGCATCGCGGTCTCGCCGCTGCTGGTCTGGATATCTGCTCCTGGCTTTGCGGCCGACGCCAGCAAGTTTGACCTCACGGTCACCCTCACCCGGATCACCTTCCCCTACATCCTGTTCATGTCCCTGGTGGCCCTGGCCGGGGGCATCCTCAACACCTGGAGCCGCTTCGCCCTGCCGGCCTTCACGCCGGTGCTGCTCAACCTTTCCTTCATCGTCATGGCGCTTTTCGTCGCGCCCCATCTGGAGACCCCGGTATTGGCCCTGGGTTGGGCGGTATGCATCGGCGGAGCGCTACAACTCGCCCTGCAGTTGCCAGCCCTCAAGAAGATCGCCATGCTTCCTCGGCCGACGCTCGATTGGCGGGCCGCCTGGCGCGACGACGGCGTCCGCCGCATCCTGAAGCTGATGGCGCCCGCCGTGGTGGGCGTTTCCGTGTCCCAGATCAGCCTGCTGATCAACACCATCTTCGCCTCGTTCCTGAAGACCGGCAGTGTTTCCTGGCTTTACTATGCCGACCGACTGATGGAGTTTCCCTCCGGCATGCTGGGCGCCGCCCTGGGTACCATCCTGCTGCCCTCTCTGTCCAAGTACCATGCCAGCGAGAACCATACGGAGTATTCCCGGCTTCTCGACTGGGGACTGCGCCTGACCCTGCTGCTGGCTGCCCCGGCAGCCCTGGCGCTCTCCATCCTGGCCGTTCCCCTCATCGCCACCCTTTTCTTCCATGGCGCCTTCACCGGCGACGACGTATTCCAAACTCGCAATGCCCTGGTCGCCTACAGCGTCGGACTCACCGGTCTTATCCTGGTCAAGGTATTGGCCCCCGGCTTCTACGCCCGCCAGAATATCCGCACGCCGGTAAAGATCGCGATCATGTCCCTGGTAGCCACCCAGGCCATGAACCTCGCATTCATCGGCTGGCTGCACCATGCCGGGCTAGCCCTCTCGATTGGCCTGGCCGCCTGCCTGAACGCCGCCATGCTGTACCGTGGCCTGCGCAGCCACGGCATCTTCCAGCCCCAGCCGGGATGGCCCGTGTTCCTCCTGAAACTGCTGGGGGCGATGGCGGTCATGGGGGGCGCCCTGTGGTTCGGCATTGGAGCCGAGTCGGACTGGCTGCAGTTTGGGACGGCGGAGCGAACACTCCGCCTGTCGGCCCTGGTCGTGCTTGGCGCAGTGACCTATTTCGCTACACTATGGACTCTGGGTTTCCGTCTCCGGGATTTCAAACGGCGGGCGGCTTGATAATAGGAGGAGGAAGGGCATGAAGCTGACGAGCAGCAGTTTTGCCGACGGGCAAAAAATTCCCGGCGAACTGGCTTTCTGCATCCCGGATGCGGGCCACCATGTTTGCCTGGGAAAGAATCTCAATCCGCAACTGGCCTGGAGCGACGTGCCGGAGGGAACCCGGTCCTTCGCACTCATCTGTTGCGACCCCGACGTACCCAGCCAGGGAGATGACGTAAACCAGGAAGACCGGACCGTTCCCGCGTCCCTGCCCAGGGTGGATTTCTTCCACTGGGTGCTGGTCGATCTGCCCGCCGAGATGCGTGAAATCAAAGAAGGTGAGTTTTCGGGCGAAGTTGTGCCCCGCGGCAAACCGGGCCCCCAGACCCTTCACGGCGCCCGCCACGGGGTCAACAATTACACGGAGTGGTTCGCCGGCGACAACGACATGCGGGGCGACTACTACGGCTACGACGGCCCCTGCCCTCCGTGGAACGATGAAATCCGCCATCGCTACGTGTTCACCCTCTATGCCCTGGACGTTCCCACCCTGCCGCTCGACGGCCGCTTCACCGGCCCCCAGGTACGGGAGGCCATCAAGGAGCATGTTTTGGCCGAGGCCGCACTGACCGGGACTTACACCCTGAATCCAGCGGTGACCATATAAGCGCTCCGCCGCTCCAGAAAATAAAAAAGGCAGCTTTCGCTGCCTTTTTTATTGGGTGATACGAGATCAGGCGATAAGCGGCACGATCAGCAGGGCCACCAGGTTGATGATCTTGATGAGCGGGTTCACCGCCGGGCCGGCCGTATCCTTGTACGGGTCGCCAACGGTGTCGCCGGTCACCGCAGCCTTGTGGGCTTCGGAACCCTTGCCGCCGAAGTTGCCGTCCTCGATGTACTTCTTGGCGTTATCCCAGGCGCCACCGCCGGTGGTCATGGAAATTGCGACAAACAGGCCGGTGACGATGGTGCCGACCAGCAGACCACCGAGAGCCTGGGGACCAAGCACCAGGCCAACGATGATGGGCACGGCCACCGGCAGGATGGAAGGCACCATCATTTCCTTGATGGCGGAAACGGTCAGCATATCGACGGCACGGGAATAATCCGGCTTGCCGGTCCCCTCCATGATGCCCGGAATCTCCTTGAACTGGCGACGCACTTCCATCACCACGGAACCGGCGGAACGGCCGACCGCTTCCATGGCCATGGCGCCGAACAGGTAGGGAATCAGGCCGCCGATAAAGAGACCGATGATCACCATGTGATTGGAGAGATCGAAGGACAGATTCTTCAGGCCGGCCGCCTCGAGACCATGGGTATAGTCGGCGAAGAGCACCAGCGCAGCCAGACCGGCGGAGCCAATGGCGTAGCCCTTGGTCACCGCCTTGGTGGTGTTGCCCACGGCGTCCAAGGGATCGGTCACGTTACGCACGTCCTTGGGCAATTCCGCCATTTCGGCAATGCCACCGGCGTTATCGGTGATGGGGCCGTAAGCATCCAGGGCGACCACGATACCCGCCATGGATAGCATGGAGGTGGCGGCGATGGCGATACCGAAGAGGCCGGCCAGGGCGTAGGCAGCGTAGATGGAGATGCAGACGGACAGCACCGGCATAGCGCAGGCCTTCATCGACACGCCGATACCGGCGATGATGTTGGTGGCGTGGCCGGTCTGGCAGGAAGAAGCGACGTGCTTCACCGGGCCGTAGTCGGTGCCGGTGTAGTACTCGGTAATCCACACCAGGGCGGCGGTCAGCACCAGGCCGATGACCGAGCAGCCGAACATGCTGGCCGTGGTGATCTTGGATGCCGCATCGCCCGCGCCGATCAACCAGGAGGTAACCGGGTAATAAGCAGCCAGCGCCAGGACACCTGCCACGGTCAGACCACGGTACAGGGCCGACATGATTTTGCCACCCTCGGTCGCCTTCACGAAATAGCAGCCGATGATGGAGGCGATGATTGAAACGCCGCCCAGGGCCAAGGGATAGAGGACCAAACCCTCGCCCAGACCCGGGAAGGTCTTCAGGGTCAGGGCCGCCAGCACCATTGTGGCGACCACGGTCACCGCATAGGTTTCGAACAGGTCGGCGGCCATGCCGGCGCAGTCGCCAACGTTGTCGCCCACGTTGTCGGCAATCACCGCCGGGTTGCGGGGATCGTCTTCCGGAATGCCGGCTTCGACCTTGCCCACCAGGTCGGCGCCCACGTCAGCGCCCTTGGTGAAGATACCGCCGCCCAGACGGGCGAAAATGGAGATGAGGGAGGAGCCGAACGCCAGGCCTACCAGGGGCTCGATGACATGGTGCAGGTCGGCGTCGGGAGCGTTCATGGCCTTGAGGACGGCGAAGTAGCCGGCCACCCCCAGAAGGCCCAGGCCCACCACCAGCATGCCGGTGATGGCGCCGCCCTTGAAGGCGACGGCCAGGGCGGGGGCGATACCGCTACGGGCGGCTTCGGCGGTGCGAACGTTGGCCCGGACGGACACGTTCATGCCGATGAAGCCTGCCGCGCCTGAGAGCACGGCGCCGATGAGGAAGCCGAAAGCGGTGAGCCAACCAAGCTTCGGTACCAGGCCGATGACCACGAACAGCACCACGCCAACGATGGCGATAGTCCTGTACTGGCGACTCAGGTACGCGGCGGCACCCTCCTGGACAGCTTTGGCGATTTGCTGCATCCGGTCGTTACCGGCGGGCAGCGCGAGGATCTGCGTGCTTGACAACCAGCCGTACAGAACGGCCAACACGGCGCATGCGAGCGCCAGTATCAGTGCTGCTGACATCGACT
>JBLNBI010000411.1:0-5087 GCA_050259815.1 Actinomycetota bacterium
GGCGGTGCCACCACCACCCTGCCCACCCGCAGGATCCCCGCCGCCGGCACCTCAGCCATTTGACCGCTCCGCTCGGTCTGGATCAGGAAGGACTGCCGCTCCACCGCCGGCCGGTTGTTTCCGCAGGCGGCCAGGAGTGCAGCCATGAGTGCGAGGGTGAGGAATTTCATCATTTTGGGCCGTAAATGTCGCTAGGCTTGGGCGGCTCGGCCAGCAGGGTGCCGGCGGGATCCCGCTTGAGGTTTTCCGACAGGGATCGCAAGTTGGAACTGGCGGCCCGCAGATTGACGATCAGTTCGGAAATATCCTGCTCCCTTCCGTCCAGGGACCGATCGATGCGCTGGGCGCTGCGATCGAGGGCCGCCAGGGTGCGCTTGAGCTCCGGACTTTCGGCCACCTCCCGCAGGCGCTTGGCGGTGGCCGAGAGATCGGTGGGAACGGTTCTCCACTCCTCCCTGCCCGCCAGACTATTCACCGTCCGCAGGGTCTCGTGCAGGTCGCCCAGAGCAGCGGACATCTCCCGGGAAATGCGGGCCGTATCCAGGGCATCCACCTTGTTGTTCAGGGACAGGAGCAGGCGGTCGATGTTGCGCACGGTCCGGTCCAGGTCCACCGGGGCCAGTTTGTCGAACAATCGCTCGACGCTGTCCACGAAGCTGACCACCGTGCTGCGAGTGGAGGGGATATAAAGGTGGCGGGGTTCCCAGGCAATAGGCAGCGTCGCCGTATTGTGGGTGAAATCCGCCTCCAGATAGACGATGCCGGTGATGCCGACCGGGGCCATCCGCACCCGCAGCCCGTCCTTCACGAGCTGGTCCACAAAACGCCTTCCCGCCCCGATATCCCCCAGCAGGTCGGGATAGACCGCCATTTCCACCAACACGTACTGTTTGCGGTCGGCAGGCGCCTTGTTCTGTTCGTATTCCGTATAGGTGAAGGAAATGCGGCTGACCGCCCCGATCACCACGCCCCGGTAGCGGACTTTCGATCCGATATCGAGGCCCTGGACCGACTCGTCGAAATAGGTCTCCACCGTCACCTTGGGACGGAGGGCATTGCCCCCGCCCACCGAGACGATGAGGGCGACCAATATGGCCACGGCCACCACGATGAAGATGCCGAGCCGGAAATGGCTCATTTTCTTGCTCATACGGCCGCCTCGCGGTTGAAGAACTGACGGACCTTCGGATTGGGGGAATTATCCCGCAGATCGGCCGGACTGCCGGCAGCGATAATCCCTTTGGCATCCCGATCCAGCATGATGACCCGGTCGGCGACGGAAAAGATGCTGGCCAGCTCGTGGCTGACAATGACGAAGGTGATCCCCAGGATATCCGCCAGTTGCAGGATCAGCTGGTCGAGGCCGGCGGAGGTGATGGGGTCCAGGCCCGCCGACGGCTCGTCCAGGAAGAGGATGGCCGGATCGAGGGCCATGGCCCGGGCGATGGCGGCCCGTTTCTGCATGCCCCCGGACAGTTCGGACGGCATCCGGTTTTCGGACCCGGCCAGCCCCACCAGGGACAGCTTCAGCCGGGCGGCCAGTTCGATGGCCGGCGCGTCCAGAGCGGTATATTCCTCCAGGGGAAGGCTCACGTTCTCCAGAAGGCTCATGGAACCGAACAGGGCGCCGGACTGGTAGGCCACGCCGAACTTCCGCTGGATGCGGCGCCGCCCCTCCTCGTCGGCTGTGGTCATATCGTCGCCGTCGATCAGGACCCGCCCGGCCATGGGCTGATGGAGGCCGATCATGTTCTTCAAGAGCGTGCTCTTCCCGCAACCCGACGGCCCCAGGATGACGAACACCTCCCCCGGCTGGATATCGAAACTTAGCCCCTGCAGGAGCGGCTTGTCGCCAAAGCCGACCGCCAGTCCCCGGACGGAGATGATGGGCGCGTTCATATGCCGAGATGGTAATAGACGATGGCGAAGCCGCCATCCACGACGACGATCAGGACCAGGGCGCTGACCACCGCCCGGGTGGTGGAAAGCCCCACCGCCGCGGCGCCGCTGCCGGTCTGCAGGCCCCGCAGGCAGCCGATGCCGGCGATGACCACACCGAAGACCAGGCACTTGAACAGCCCGCCCATGAGGTCGTTCAGGGCCACCAGGGTGAACACCTGATTGAAGTAGGTCACCAGGGGAATCTGGAAGGTGAGCAGAATCAGGGCCCCGCCCAGGATGCTCACCACGTCGGCGTAGACGGCCAGGAGCGGGGTCACGGCGAGCGCCGCCAGGAGGCGCGTCACCACCAGGAAGCGCACCGGGTCGAAACCGAAGGTGGTGAGGGCGTCGATCTCCTCATTCACCCGCATGGTGCCGATCTCGGCAGCAAAGGCCGCCCCCGAGCGGCCCGCCAGCAGGATGGCAGTCATCAGGGGCGCCAGTTCCCGCACCATGGAAATGCCGATCAGGTTGGCCACGTAGACCTCGGCCCCGAACTGGCGCATGGCCACCGCCGACTGGTAGGCGATGATCACCCCCAGCAGGAAGGCGACCAGGGTGACGATGGGCAGGGCATTCACCCCCGCCTCCTCCGCCACCATCAGGGTATCCCGCCAGCGCACCTGGCCGGGATGGCGCAGAACGGCCGCCAGCGCCCGCCCGGCTTCGCCGATGAAGGCCACCTGGGACCTGAGATCGGTACCGAATTCGGCGGCCGCCCGGCCGATCCGGGAAACGATGCCCTCCCGCCGCTCCGCACCGTCCAGGGAAGCCCGGAACGCTGCCGGGTCGAACTGGTCCAGGAGGCGCCGGAAACGATCCGGCAAATCGACGATCTTTACCTGAGCCTCTGCCGGGCGATCCGTCCGCAGCAGGTCCACCAGGAAGGCGAGGCCCGCGCCGTCGCAATAATCCACCTCGGCGGCCTCCACCTGCACCGGCAGATGGGGACTGCGAGCTACTTCGGCCCGGGCCCGGGGCCAGATGGGCGCCACCCCGTCGGCATCCAGCCTGCCGCCGAGGACCATCCGGATTCCGTCCGCCGTCGAGGAGATTTCGAGTTTGGCCATGCCTGCCATGATAATTGCAACCGATCAGCCCAGACAGACCGGTCATGCAGCTTTTCTACACCGATAGCTTCGTCCTGCCCCTACCCGCCGGCCACCGTTTCCCCATGGAAAAGTACGCCCTTCTTCGAGAGGCGCTCCTGGCGGACGGCCATTTCGCCGAGTCCGACTTCCACCTGCCCCCAGCCGCCACCGACGAGGAGCTGGCCCGGGCCCATGACCCGGAGTACATCCGCCGGGTGGCCGAGGGCCGGCTATCCGAGAAGGAACAGAAGGCCATCGGCTTTCCGTGGAGCGAGCAGATGGTGGAACGTTCCCGCCGCTCCGCCGGCGCCACCCTGTGCGCCTGCCGGGCGGCATTGGCCGAGGGCGTCGCCGCCAACCTGGCCGGCGGCACCCACCATGCCCACCGGGACCGGGGGGAAGGCTTCTGCGTCTTCAACGACGCCGCCGTGGCGGCCCGGGCCATGCAAGCGGAAGGCCGGGCCCGCCGGGTGTTGATCGTCGATTGCGACGTGCACCAGGGCAACGGCACCGCCACCATCCTGGCCACGGACGACAGCGTTTTCACATTCTCCATCCACGGTGCCCGCAACTATCCCTTCGACAAGGCGCAGAGCGACCTGGACATCGAACTCCCGGACGGCTGCAGCGACGACGCCTACCTCGCACGCCTCGACTGGGGGCTCACCACCGCCTTCGACAGCGCCCGGCCGGACCTGGCCATCTACCTGGCCGGCGCCGATCCCTACCGGGACGACCGCTTCGGCCGCCTGGGACTGAGCTTCGAGGGCCTTGCTGCCCGGGATCGCATGGTGCTGGAACGCTGCCGCCAGGAGGGGCTGCCCGTGGCCCTGGCCATGGCCGGCGGCTATGGGCGCCGGATCGAGGACACGGTATTGATCCACAGCACGACGATCCACCTGGCCCGGGGCATAATGACGGCGGAACGAGCAACAGGAGCCCAACCGTGACCATCCGCATTGTCCGCCTGGGAAGCGACCGGGCAGCCGGCGAAGGCCTGCGCATCGGCACCGTCCGGCGTCCGCCCCGGGGCGTCCCGAAGAGCGAGTTCGCCTCCGGCAACTGGTACGACGTCTGGTATCCCAACCTGGCCCCCAGCGCCGATCTGGTCAAGGAAGCCCAGGCGGCGGCCACCGACCGGGACTGGGCCGACTTCGCCAAGAAATACCGGGCCGAGATGGCCACCCCGGACAACGCCCGCACCCTGGACCTCCTGGCCGCCCTCTCCCACCAGGCCGATTTCTCCGTCGGCTGCTACTGCGCCGACGAAGCCCACTGTCACCGCTCCGTCCTGCGCATCCTTCTCCGGGAACGCGGGGCAGACATCCAAGACTAGACGGAAATCCCCATGACCGCCCTCTACCGCAGCCCCAGCCTCCGCCAGATCGAAACCGCCTGCGCCGACCAGCCCCTCATGGAGCGGGCCGGCGCCGCAGCGGCCCAATGGGCGGAGGAACTGGCCATCGACCGCAACCTTCCCATCCTCGTCCTGGCCGGTCCCGGCAACAACGGCGGCGACGCCATGGAATGCGCCCGCCTCCTGCGGGAACGCTTCTTCGATGTGCGGCTCGTCTTCTCCGGCCTGCCCAGCCGGCTTCCGGCGGACGCCCGAGGCGCCCACAACCGCTTTGTCGAAGGGGGCGGCGTCTGCCTGGACGCCATTCCGGAAGTCTCCCGCTGGGGCCTCATCATCGACGGTATCTTCGGCATCGGCCTGGCCCGGGCGCCTGAGGGCCGCTACGCCGAATGGATCGACATGGCCAATACCCTGGCCGACGAGGACCGCTGCCCCCTCCTCGCCCTGGATTGCCCCTCGGGCCTCGACGGGGACACCGGCCGGTGCTACGACCAGGTGATCCAGGCCACCCACACCATCACCTTCATCGCCGCCAAGCCGGGCCTGTACACCGGCGACGGCCCCGACTACTGCGGAGAAATCCGGATTGCCGACCTCGGTCTGCAGGCCGACGACGTAGCCGCCGCCGAGGGGCGATTGGTGGAGCCCGCCCTCTTCGACTCCCGCCTGGTGCCCCGGCGCCACAACAGCCACAAGGG
>JBLNBI010000412.1:0-2978 GCA_050259815.1 Actinomycetota bacterium
GTCCCCCACGTTCACTGGCACGTCATTCCCCGCTGGCGGGATGACCGCCATTTCCCTCAGCCGATCTGGGGGGAAGTCCAGCGGGAACAGACGCCTGCCCGGCCCGAAATCGACGACGCGCACTTGCAGGCCGCCCTCGCTCGTGTATTGTCCGGCTATGCCGAATGATTGGAGCTGAACCGTGGAATCCATCCCGCCCTTGCCTTTGCTGACCTTTCCCGACCAGCAATCGGGTGCCCACTATGTGTCCCGCCTTCCCCTGGCCAATCCGGCGGCGGCGGAAGATCAGATCGACCAGTTTCTGGATAGCCTGCTGGCCGTACCGCCGGGGCGGGAAGAGCTGCTCGCCGTTCTGGAAGCGCTACGCGGTCCCCTGGCCTTCGTCGAAGAGGAGATGGCCAAGCGCTTCCACAACAAGCCGCTACCCCTGGCTGCGGTCGAAGAGGACATTTTCCAGCAGGTCCTGTCCATCTGGCGAAAGTTCGGCAAGGCCTATGCCCTTTGCCTGGAACCGGGGAACGAGCCCTTGGAAGATCCCGAAGCCAGGCGGCGGCTGGCAACGGTGCTGCACCGCCAGTTGCAGTGCGCCGGAATGGCCATCCTGGAGCATTACCGGGCGCGGCGCGAGCTGCCGCCCGGCCTGTGGCTGGAATTCCACGGCCACTTCAGAACTGCCGAGGAACGAGGCGTCGCCCTGGAGCCGGTGGAGAACGGCACCGATGGCACCACCACCAGTTGCTCGGACATGTACGTCACCCTGGTCCTTGTAGACATGGGTAGCCCCTACAGCCAGAGCGTCCGGGACATCAACCTGATCCGCCGCTGGGCAGCCCAGTGGGCCCCTCTGGTGGTAGTCGGACATGTGGTGGACGGCGAGCCGTCGCCGCCCTATGTGCTGAAGCTGGACAAGGACGCCGGCCTCCATCCCGTCGGCGAGGACCAGACCTCCGATGCCTGTCTGCGGAAGCTCGACAGCGATAGGCTTGCCAAGCAGGTCAGCCAGGTCCTGGGCGAACTCCGGCAGAAGACGCCGCCGTCCCAACTGGGCCTCGGCGAGGAATCCGCCAGCCATTGCATCCGTTTGCTCGACCAGCTGATTCGGCCCTGGAGCCAGTCGGCGGTGGCCCGCAAGTTCCGCCGCTTCGCCGCTTCGGGCACCGCCCGGGTCTGCGTCGGGTTCGAGGCCATGCATTTCTATATTTCCGGCCGGCCCTTCGAGCAGCCGGAGGTATCGAAGACCTATGCCCGGGAAGAATTCAACGCCCTCTTCTCCGCCCGGGGAATGGCCGCACCCAACGAACGGCCGGTCATCCGCACCCAGGAGGAGTACGCGGCCGACGAGTGGGAGGTGATCAACCACTCCGCCAACGGCTTTCGCCTCGCCCGCACCGCGGTGGGCCAGAAGATGGCCCACGGCCAGCTCCTCGCCGTGTGCCCCCACGACGGGGACAAGTTCCTCCTGGCCCAGGCCAGTTGGCTGATGCAGGAGCAGGCGGGCGGGCTGGTGGCCGGCGTATCGGTCCTGCCCGGATTGCCCACCGCCATTGCCATCCGGTTGAACGCCGAGGGCAAGGACAACGGCCAGCCCTTCGTCCGCGGCTTTATCCTGTCGCCGGTGCCGAACATTTCGGAGCGCGGATCCATCGTCGTTCCGCTGGCTACCTATGTCGCCAGCCGGGTCTACGACATCTATGCCGACGGCTACTGGCAGGTGCGCCTGAAGAACATTCAGCAGCGGGGAAGCGATTTCGAGCGGGTGAGTTTCGAAACCCTTTGATCCATCCCATCTCGAAGCTCTCTGGGACTACGGTAAACTAGCGCATCAGCATTGGAGGACACCATGGCCGGCATCGACAAGGACACGCCGATTCCGACGGATATCAAGCTGCACCAGCAATCCCGCATCCTAGAGCTGGTCTACGAGGGGGGGGAGCGCTTCGAGCTCTCCTGCGAATTCCTGCGGGTCTACACCCCTTCCGCCGAAGCACGGGGCCACGGGCCCGGCCAGGAAACCCTGCAGACCGGCAAGCGCGACGTAACCATCCAGGCCATCGAGCCGGTGGGCAACTACGCCCTCAGGCTGGTGTTCAGCGACGGCCACGATAGCGGCATCTATTCCTGGGACCTCCTTTACAATCTCGGCCTCCATCGGGACGAGCTCTGGCAGGAATACCTGCAGCAGCTCGAAACCCAGGGGCACTCCCGCGACATCGACACCACCTCCAAGCCGGCCCCCAAGGGCGGCTGCGGACACCATCACTGAGACCATGTCAGACAACAAGACCCATTTTGGCTACGAGACCGTGGCCGAGCATGAAAAGGCCCGGCGCGTCGCCGACGTATTCGATTCGGTAGCCAGCCGCTACGATCTGATGAACGACCTCATGTCCGGCGGCATGCATCGCCTCTGGAAGGCCTTCACCATCCAGCGCAGCGGCGTGCGGGAAGGCTCCCGGGTGCTGGACGTGGCCGGCGGTACCGGCGACCTCTCCCTGGCCTTCGCCAAGAAGGTGGGCAAGAGCGGCCAGGTGTGGCTCACCGACATCAATAACGCCATGCTCACCCGGGGCCGGGACCGTCTTCTGGACAAGGGCTATCCGGTATCGGCCACCCAGTGCGACGCCGAGAAGCTGCCCTTCCCCGACGAGTGGTTCGACTGCGTCACCGTGGCCTTTGGCCTGCGCAACATGACCCACAAGGACAAGGCACTGGCGGAAATGCGCCGGGTGCTCCGTCCCGGCGGCCGGTTGCTGGTGCTGGAGTTCTCCCATATCTGGAAGCCCCTGGCCCCCATCTACGATTTCTACTCCTTCAATATCATCCCCAAAGTCGGCAAGCTGGTGACCAACGACGAGGACAGCTACCGCTACCTGTCGGAGTCCATCCGCATGCATCCGGGCCAGGAAGAACTCAAGGCCATGATGGAGCAGGCCGGCCTGGAGAAGGTTGAATATTTCAACCTGGCCCTGGGCGTCGTG
>JBLNBI010000413.1:0-4421 GCA_050259815.1 Actinomycetota bacterium
CGGCGCAGCCCATGTGGCCCTCACCGCCAACGCCACCGTGCTGCCGGTCCTTATCACCTGCAACCCGACCACCCTGTCCAAGGGCGACCCCTGGTGGCTGGCCCCGGAACACCCCTTCACCTTCCGGGTAGGCGTGCAGGAGGCCGTCCCGACCGCCTTCTTCCTGCCCGAACCGGACAAGTCGGCCATCGGCGCCCGGCGCCTCACCGACGCCCTGCAACAGTACTTTTCCCAAGAGTTGAAATCCTATGGATACGCTTGAACTGGAGATCAAGAAGCTCATCATCGAGTCTCTGAATCTCGAAGACTTGACCCCCGACGACATCGACAGCCAGATCCAGCTTTTCGGAGAGGGGCTAGGACTCGACTCCATCGATGCGCTCGAATTGGGCATCGCCCTCAAGAAGAAATACGGCGTCGAACTCGAAGCTGGTGACGGGCGTACCCGGGAGTACTTCCGCAACGTCGCTTCCCTTGCCGACCTGGTCCGCAGCCAGGGCAAAACCAACCCGTAACGAGATATCAGCATGACCGATCAGGAAATCCTCGCCAAGCTGCAGACCATTCTGCAGGAAACCTTTGAAATCGATCCCCAGCGCGTCCGGCCGGAAGCCAACCTGTTTGCCGACCTGGACCTGGACAGCATCGATGCTGTGGACCTCGCCATCCAGCTGCAGAAATTCACCGGCAAGCGCATCCAGCCCCAGGACTTCAAGGAAGTCCGCACCGTCGCCGACGTCATCGGCTCGGTCCATCGGCTGCTGGCCGCCTGATTCCGGCGCCATGGCGACACTGCGCCCCCTTGCCAACGTGCTCGCCATCGGCCTCACCCTGGCCTATCCGGTCGCCGTCTATTTCGGGCTGGATGCCATCGGCCCCAGGGGACTGGGCCTCTTGCTCCTTGCCGTCCTGGTCCTTCGCCATTGGCAGTCGGCCCGGCGTTTCGCGTCGGACGTCCAGAATTCGGAATGGATGGTCTTCGCCCTGCTGGCGGGGCTGGCTGCCTCCATCACAGCCCTGGGCAGCGAAGCCCTGCTCCTGCTTTACCCCGTCGCGGTGAGCCTTTGCCTCCTGCTGGTATTCGGCAGCAGCCTGTTCCGTCCGCCTTCGGTCATCGAGCGCATCGCCCGCCTCTCGGAACCGGACTTGCCGCCGGAGGGAGTGCGTTACACCCGCCAGGTCACCAAGGCCTGGTGCGCCTTCTTCGCCATGAATGCGGCCGTGGCCCTGGCCACTGTCTTCTCCTCACGGGAAGCCTGGGTGCTCTATAACGGATTGCTCTCCTACCTGCTGATGGGCGCCATGTTCGCCGGCGAATGGATCATCCGCGGCCGGATACGCCGCCGCCTCGCCTAGCCCGACCATGACCGTCCCTGTCCCGAGCATTCTCCGACTCCTTGCCGATGGCCGTGCCGACGACTATCTGGTGGCCCATGACGGCCATCGCCCGCTTCTCTGGAAGGAGTTTCGACGGATGATCGAGGAACGAAGGAGCGGTTTGGCGACGGAACGCCGACGCATCCTGCTGACGGATCCATCCCCGATCGATTTCCTGGCCGGCCTGCTGGCTGCCCTGGCCGATGGCCACGTCCCCGTCATCCCGCCCAATTTCCAGCCGGAAACCCTCGCGGCCTTCGCCGCCATGCCGGAACCGACGGAACTCCCGGCCAACACCCTGGAGCTTTACACCTCCGGCAGCACCGGCGAGCCGAAATGCATCCGGAAGACCCTGCGCCAACTCGAAGCGGAGTGCGGCGTGCTGGAAAGCTGCTGGGGCGAGGCGGCCGGGGGAGCGACGGTTGCTGCCACGACGCCTCACCACCATATTTACGGGCTCCTGTTCCGGCTCCTCTGGCCCCTCACCGCCGGACGCCCCATCGACAACGCCACCATTGCTGAGCCGTCCAGCCTGACCGAGCGCCTCTCGTCCCTCAATGACGTCGTCCTGGTTTCCTCCCCGGCCCAGCTTTCCCGGTTGCCCCAATTGGCCGACCTGGCCGCCATGACCCGCCGGCCCCGGCTGGTGTTTTCCTCGGGCGGACCGCTGCCGCCCGAACTTGCCCGCCATTACGCCGACACCTGGGGCGACGCGCCCGTCGAGGTCTTCGGCAGCACCGAGACCGGCGGCATCGCCTGGCGCAGACAGTCGGAGGACAGCCCCGCCTGGACCCCCCTGCCCCAAGTGCAGCTTGCCGCCGACGCCGATGGCGCCCTCCTCGTTCGCTCTCCCTTCCTGCCGGACAATTCCCCCCTGCGCATGGAAGATGCCGTGGAGTTCGACCCGGACGGCTGCTTTGTCCTGCGGGGTCGCCTGGACCGCATCGTCAAGATCGAAGAAAAGCGCCTCTCCCTGCCGGAAATGGAAAACTGGCTTGACCGGCATCCCGCCGTAGCAGCCGCCGCAGTGGTTCCGGTGCCGATGGGCCGACGGACCGTGGTTGGGGCCGTCGTCGTCCCACAGTCCGGCCTTCCCGAGGATCGCAAGGGCCTGGCGGCGACGCTCAAGGATCACCTCAAGCAGCGGTACGACGCCGTTCTCCTGCCCCGACGTTGGCGTTTCGTCGAGCGCCTCCCCTACAGCGAGCGAGGCAAGCTCGCCGTCGACGACCTGGTCAATCTCCTCAGCACGCCCCTATGAGCCTCCAGCCCCAAGTCCTGTCCGTTCAAAAGGAAACGGACGCTGTTTCCCTGGAAATCCTGGTATCCAAGGACCTCGCCTATTTCCGCGGCCATTTCCCGGGTCTGCCCATCCTGCCCGGGGTCGTCCAGGTGGATTGGGCCATCCGGCTTGCCCAGGATCACCTCGGCATTCCCGCCGACCGCTTCGTCTCCCTGAAGGCCCTCAAATTCTCGGCTCCCGTCGGCCCCGACACCCGGCTCGACCTCCAACTCAACTGGAAACCGGATACCCGCCGCCTGGAATTCGCCTACTCGTCGGGAGCCAGAAAATACTCATCCGGCCAGGCCGTCTTCTCGGGAACTGCCGTTCAATGAGTTTCCGTCCCTGCGTCGTTATCCCCATCTACAACCACAAGGACACCATCGGGCCCGTCGTGGACTGCCTGGCGCCCTACGGATTGCCGGTGTTCATCGTGGATGACGGCTCGGAGCCGGCCACCCGGGCCGTGCTGGCGGAAGTGGCGGCGCGCCAGCCCCTGGTGAGGCTCTTCCGGCTGCCCGAAAACGGCGGCAAGGGCGCCGCCGTCATGCACGGCTTCCGGGAGGCCCATGCCGCCGGCTTCACCCACGCCCTCCAGGTGGACGCGGACGGCCAGCACGACATCGCCGACCTACCCCGTTTCCTGGAGCGCAGCCGGGCCCGGCCGGACGCCATCATCGCCGGCAAGCCCATCTACGACGATTCAGCCCCGGCCAGCCGGCGCTACGGGCGCATCGCCACCCATGTCTGGGTGTGGATCGAAACCCTTTCCCTGGCCATAGGGGACTCCATGTGCGGCTTCCGGCTCTATCCCCTGGCCCCCACCCTGGCCCTCATCGACCGGGTCGCCATTCCCGCCCGCATGGCATTCGACATCGAGATCATCGTCCGCCTGTTCTGGCTGGGGGTACCGGTAGAAAACCTTGCCACCCGGGTCATCTACCCGGAAAACGGCCTCTCCCACTTCGACCTGTGGCGGGACAACCTGCGCATCTCCCTGATGCATACCCGCCTCTTCTTCGGGATGCTGGGCCGCCTGCCCCTGCTCCTATGGCGCAAGGTTTTCCCTCCCAAGCTTTCCGAAGCCCACTGGTCCCGCCAGGACGAGCGGGGCAGCAGCCTGGGGCTGCGCATCACCGTCGCCACCTACCGCTTCCTCGGCGATGCCGCCGCCCGGCTGCTGCTGCGTCCCGTGGTCGCCTGGTTCTTCCTGACCGGGGGCAACGCCCGCCGGGCTTCCCGCCAATACCTGGAACGGCTCCAGGCCCAGTCCGGCGCATCGCCGGCCCCGACCTGGGCCAACAGCTACCGCCACATGCTGGCCTTCGCCGAATCCAGCCTCGACAAGCTCGCCGCCTGGGCAGGCAAGGTTTCCCACTCCAGCGTCCAGTTCGATAACCGGGAGGCCTTTGAACAGCTCCTCGCTTCCGGCCGGGGGGCGGTGCTCCTCGGGGCCCACCTGGGCAACCTGGAAATGCTCCGGGCCCTGGCCAACCTGAACGGCATCGTGCGGGTCAATGCGGTGGTCTACACCGACCACGCCAAGCGCTTCGCAGGCGCCCTGGCCGCCGCCGACGAGCGTTTCCAGGTGAATCTCATCCAGATCAGCAGCCTGGGGCCTGACACGGCCATCCTGCTGCGGGAAAAGATCGACCGGGGCGAAATGCTGGTCATCGTCGGCGACCGCACCCCGCCTGCCGAAAACGGCCGGGTGGTGAGCGCCGAATTCCTCGGCCGCCCCGCCCTCTTCCCCCAGGGGCCG
>JBLNBI010000414.1:0-9956 GCA_050259815.1 Actinomycetota bacterium
AGGCCAGGGTGGTAACGGAAATCAGCCAGGCGACGGCCCGCCCGTCGCCGCCCATGCGCATGGCCAGGATGTAGGCGGAAGACGCCGTCGGCATGGCGGCGAAGAGGACCACCACCTGGTAGGCGAGGCCGGTGAGGCCCATGAGTTTGCCGATCAACGCCGCCATCGCCGGCAGGGCCAGCAGCTTCACCGCCGTCAGCCAGATCGACACGGGCCGCGCGCCGCCGGAATCCTCCAGCCGCAATGCAGCACCGACGGCGATGAGGCCGAGGGCAATGGAGGCGTCGGCCAGGCGGCCGAGGAAGGACTGCAAAGGCTGGGGCGGCACGAAGCCCAGGAGGTTGAGGACGAAGCCCCCGGCGGTGGCCCATATGAGGGGATTGCGGGCCACTTCCCTGAGCAGCCCCGCCTCGCCGTGACGGGCCAGCATCCAGACCGACACCAGATTGACCACCGGCACCGCCGCCCCGACGATGAGGCCCATGGTGGCGATTCCCGGCGAACCGAAGAGCATGCCCGCCACCGCCAGGGCGATGTAGGAATTGAACCGGTAGCCGCACTGGTAGACCGAGGCGAAGGTGATGGGCTTCAACTTGGTGAAGAAGCGGGGCACCGCCCCCAGCACCATGGCACCGCCCATGGCCAGGAAGGCCGTCGCCAGGAGCGGCAGGGCCGCCGCCAGGTCCAGCCTGGTGCGGACGATGGCGTTGACCAGGAGGGCCGGGAAGAGGATGAAATAGACCAGCTTCTCCACCCCGTTCCAGAAGTGGTCCCCCAGGTGCATCCAGCGCCGGATGGCCGCTCCCAGGAGGATCAGGGCGAAATCGGGCAGGAGCAGGAGGGCGGTGGTCATGGCGGCGTTATTTTAGGCCGGACAACCATCCCGCCCAAATTGTGGAAAGCCGCAACCGCTAGATGACGCCGGCGTCCTGGAAACGGGCGATGTCGGCGGGCTGGAAGCCGGCCTCGGCGAGAATCTGGGCGCTGTGCTCCCCGACCTTGGGTGCCGGCCGGTCGACCGCGAAGTCGAATTCAGACATCTTCATGGGCGGGGCGAACTGGCGCAGGCCGTCGGCTTCGAACACCGTACCCCGGGCCCGGGTCTGCTCATTGTCCAGAGCCTCCTCCAGGCTGAGGACCGGGGTAACGCAGCAATCGGCCTCGGCAAACAGGGCGGTCCACTCGTCCCGGCTGCGGGTAGCGAAAAGGGCGGCCAGTTCGGCCTTCACCGCCTCGGCCTCGGCGCCGGTAACAGCATGCCTGGCAATCAGGTCGGGCCGGCCAATGACCTGGCAGAAGGTCTGCCAGAACTTGGATTCCAGGGCGGCCACCGCCATGTGGCGGCCATCGGCGGTGCGATAGATTGAATAGCAGGGCAGCCCGCCGGACAGCATGTCGGTACCCCGGGGAGCGGAAGTGCCGGCGTCGTTGAGGCGCAACATGGAGAAATAGGCGTGGGCCAGGACGCTTTCGGTCATGGACACATCCACATGGCGGCCCTGGCCGGTGCGCTGGGCTTCCACCACGGCCGCCAGCACGCCCATGGCAGCGGTGAGCGCGCCGCCCAGCAGGTCGGCGATCTGGAAATTGGGGATGACGGGGTCGCCGCCGGCCGGGCCGATCTGGTCCAGCATGCCGGCGTAGCCCAGGTAGTTGAGGTCATGGCCCGCCAGATGGCGGTAGGGGCCGTCCTGGCCGTAACCGCTGATGGAGCAGTAGGCGATGCGGGAATTCACCGCCCACACTGCCTCGTAACCGATGCCCAGCTTGTCGGCGATGCCGGGGCGGAAGCTTTCCATCACCACGTCGGCATCCCGCACCAGGGCCATGAAGACCTCGACGCCCTCCGGCTTCTTCAAGTCCAGACGCAGGCCCCGCTTGTTGCGGTTGATCATGCGGAAATAGGCGCTGTCCTCGCCCTGGCCCTTGCCCAGGGTGCGGGCGTAGTCGCCCACCTGAGGGTCCTCGATCTTGATGACATCGGCGCCCAGGTCGGCCAGGTGCAGGGTCGCCACCGGCCCCGGCAGGAGGCGGGTGAGGTCGAGGATGCGGATGCCGGATAGGGGTTTGGCGCGCTGCATCAGGAGCAGGCGCCGAGGAGGTCGGCCTCGATTTCCAGTTCCATGCCCTTCTTCAGGGGCCGGTCGAGGAAATGGCCCTGGTACAGGCGGTTGGCGTTGGCGGCGCGCTTGGCCCAGGGGGTTTCCCATTCCTCCACCTTGAGGCGAACCATGCCGGTGGATTCCTCCCGGACGGCATCGTCCCGGCTGACGCAGGGACGGGCCTTGGCCAGGCGGTTGAATTCCTCCCGGGAATATTGCTCGACGGTCTTGCCCGGCACTTGCGGGCAGCGTTCCAGCTTGCGGGAGCGGATGTCGGTGGAGACCACCCTGCCCTTGAGCCAGAACACCGGCTCGGTGAATATCCAGCCGCTGCCGCCCTCCCGGTACATGACGCAACTTCCAGGCTTGACCACTTCCGGCTCCTTGAAAAGCAGGCGGGCGGACGGGCGCAGGACCGGGTCATCGGCCTGCGCCAGGTTGGCACCGCATAGCAGGAGGAAAAGGAAGATTAGCCGCGTCATCAGTAAACGCGGATATCTTCGATCACCTTCCCGTCATTAGGCAAGCCCCCAGGGGCACAAAACGCGGTTTCGCCGCGCAACTTTGTCACTTCCCGCAGGCTGGCGATGAGCGCCTGGGTCAGGGCCTCGCTGCCCTCCGAGATTTCGCAATGGAGGGTCATGCGGTCCTGGCCGCCCGGGTTATCCACCACCAAGCGCAGGCGGTGGATTTCCGGATGGCGCTTGGCCACCTCGGCCATCTGCTCGGGATGGACGAACATGCCCTTGACCTTGGTGGTCTGGTCCGCCCGCCCCATCCAGCCCTTGATGCGGACATTGCTGCGCCCGCAGGGAGAGCGGCCGGGCAAGAAAGCCGACAGGTCGCCGGTGGCGAAGCGGATCAGGGGATAGTCCGGGTTGAAAGTGGTGACCACGATCTCGCCGACTTCTCCCGGCTCCACCGGGTCGCCGGTGCCGGGGCGGACGATTTCCAGCAGGATATCCTCCTCCACCACCAGCCCTTCCTGGGCGTCGGTCTCGTAGGCGATGGCGCCGATGTCGGCAGTGGCGTAGCACTGGCGCACCTGGATGCCCCGCTCGGCCAGGGCGGCCCGGGTGACGCCGGGGAGCGCCTCGCCGGAAACGCAGGCTTTCTTGAGGGAGGAGATGTCCGCGCCGGTCTCGTCCGCCTTGTCCACGATGAGCTTCAGGAAGGACGGGGTGCCGACGTAGCCGTCGGGCTTCAAGTCGGCGATAGCCTGGACCTGCTGCTCGGTCTGGCCGACGCCGCCGGGGAAGACGGCGCAGCCCAGTTTCCGGGCCCCGCCTTCGAACATGAAGGCGCCGGGGGTGAAGTGGTAGGAGAAGCAGTTATGGATCAGGTCGCCATGCCGGAAGCCCGCGGCGTAGAGGACCCGGGCCATGCGCCAATGGTCGATCTCCTTGCCCTGCAGCTCGTAGATGGGGCCGGGGGAGGAGAAGATGCGCTTGGCGTTGGCGCGGCTGAGGGCGTTCAAGCCGCCGAAGGGGGGGTGCTCCTTCTGCAGGGCGATGAGGTCGCGCTTTCGGGTGAGCGGCAGGGCCGCCAGGGCTTGCCGGGTGGTGACCTCGAAGGGATTCACCCCCGCCAGGCGGTGGAAGTAGTAGGAGGCGCTTTCCTTGGCATGGGCGACCTGGCGGGCCAGCTTGTCCATCAGGTCGCGCTCGCGCTCCTCGGGATCTCGGGTTTCCAGGGGATCGTAGAAGCTCATGATTTCCTCACGAGAGCCAACGCTTGCGGCGCCGGTAATGTTTGACGTCCTTGAAGGATTTGCGCCCGGCGCCCGACAGGCCCAGGTAGAACTCCTTCACGTCCTCGTTGGTACGCAGTTCCTCGGCATCGCCTTCCATGACCACCCGGCCGTTTTCCAGGATGTAGCCGAAGTCGGCGTAGCGCAGCGCCACCATGGTGTTCTGCTCGGCCAGGAGGAAGCTCACGTTCTCCCGGCTGTTCAGGTCCTTCACGATCTCGAAGATTTCCTCGACGATCTGGGGGGCGAGGCCCATGGAAGGCTCGTCCAGGAGGATCATCTCCGGCTTGGCCATGAGGGCCCGGCCGATGGCGCACATCTGCTGTTCGCCGCCGGAGGTGTAGCCGGCCTGGGAAGTGCGGCGGGTCTTGAGGCGCGGAAAATAGTGATAGACCTTCTCCAGGTTCTCCTTAAGTTGGGAGCGAGAGATGGAACGGGTATAGGCGCCGGTGAGGAGATTTTCCTCGATGGTCAGGTGGCCGAAGCAGTGGCGGCCTTCCATGACCTGGATGACGCCCCGCTTCACCAGGTCGTTGGGGGAAAGCTGGTCCACCCGGTTGCCCTTGAACTCGACGGAACCCTTGGTCACGTCGCCCCGCTCGGCGTGGAGGAGATTGGAAATGGCCTTCAGGGTCGTGGTCTTGCCGGCCCCGTTGGCGCCCAGCAGCGCGACGATCTTCCCCTTGGGGACGTTCAGGGAAACGCCCTTCAGCACCAGGATCACGTGGTCATAGATGACCTCGATGTTGTTGATGCTGAGGTACGAGTCGGCCGCTACAGCAGCTGATGTCTGTACATTCATGGCATGTCATCCATTGAGGCGGGGAGCCGGACGGCCCCCCGCGGACCTAGGTCAGCTCTTTTCCTTGGAGCAGTCCCGCGGCGTGATGCCCTTTTCCTTGGCGTACTGCTTGGCCGAGGATTCGAACAGCGGGTGGATGAGGGACTTGTTGCCCTCGATCCAGCTCGACACCGGCACCCACTTGGCGCCGTCCCACTGCTGGATCTTCACCTTGCCGGAACCCTCGTGGTTGGAGCAGGAGGTCTTGATTTCCGGCAGCAGGTCGGTGGCGCCGATCTGCTTCAGGCGGGCATCGCTGATGGCCAGGTTCTCCATGGCCCAGCGCACCTGCTCGCCGTTCATGGCCTTGCCCTTGCCGTACTTCTCCTGAGCCTTGCGGATGGCCTCAACCGACAGCACGGCGGCGGAAACGCCCCGGTTGTAGAGGATGGTGCCGAGCTTGGAGGTGTCCTGGAGGTTGCCCTTGCCGGCGCCGTACACCGTCTTTTCGATGTCGGCGATGACCGGCACGGCCTTGCCGGAGACGTTCCAGGTGGCGGACATGTAGCCCTTGGCGGCTTCGCCGGCCGGCACGGTGTCCTCCTCGGAACCGGCCCACCAGGAGCCGATCATCTTGTCCCGGGGGAAGCCCACCTTCTGGGCGGCCTTCAGGGCCGTCTGGTTCATCACGCCCCAGCCCCAGAAGATGACGTAGTCGGGCTTCTCCTGGCGGATCTTGAGCCACTGGGCACCCTGCTCGTTGCCCGGGTGGGCGACGGGGATGAGGACCAGGTCGAACTTGTTGAGGCTCGCTTCGGCCTGCAGCGCCACAATGGGCTCCTTGCCGTAGGCGGAGTCATGGTAGAGGAAGACCACCTTCTTGCCGGCCAGGCTGCCCTTCTCCTTGTCCTTGATGAACTTGACGATGGCGGAGGCCTGCATCTGGTAGGTGGTCACCAGGGGGAAGGCGTAGGGGAAGACCGAGCCGTCCACCGCATCGGTGCGGCCGTAGCCCATCATGGCGAGCGGCAGCTTGTCGGCGGCCACCTTGTCGATGAGGGCGTAGGAAATGCCGGTGGACATGGTGTGGATGGGGCCGGCGGAAGCCTTGGCCTTGCCCTTCAGGCGCTCGTAGCACTCGACGCCCTTGGCGTTGTTGTACTCGGTCTCGCACTCTTCCCAGGTCAGCTTAACGCCGTTGACCCCGCCTTCCTTCATGTTCACGTAGTTCAGGTAATCCACGAAACCGCCGTAGAAAGCCTGGCCGTTGGCGCCGTAGGGCCCCACCCGGTAGGACACGATGGGGAAGAACTGCTCCTCGGCGGCGAAAGCCGCCTGGGAGATCAGGGCCAGGGATACGGCAACGGCGGCAACGGCAGGCTTGATACCTTTAATCATGTTATGTCTCCTCCAGTAGTTACCAACAAGCCCCGCCCTAGTGGGGGAAGGGCCACAGACGCAGTTTTTCCTTGGCGATCTGCCACAGGCGGGCAAGGCCGTGGGGCTCGACGATCAGGAAGAACATGATGAGGGCACCGAACACCAGGGTCTGGATGTGGGACACGGTGGCGGTGGAAAACGGCAGATGGGCCAACTCCGCCAGCCAGGGCAGGCTGACGTCCAGGAAGATGGGCAGGAGCAGGATGAAGGCCGCCCCCAGGAAGCTGCCCAGGATGGAGCCGACCCCGCCGATGATGATCATGAACAGGATCTTGAAGGACATTTCCAGGGAGAAGCCGTCCGGCTCCACCGAGCCCAGGTAGCAGAAGGCGTAGAGGGCGCCGGCCACGCCGCAGTAGAAGGAGCTGACGGCGAAGGCGAGCAGCTTGGTGGGCATGAGGCGGATGCCGATGACCGAGGCCGCCACGTCCATGTCCCGCACCGCCATCCAGGCCCGGCCGGTGGAGGTGCGCACCAGGTTACGGGCCGCCAGGGCCATGAAGACCACGATGGCCAGCACCAGCAGGTACTTCTCCCGGGGGGACTCGAACTCGTGGCCGAAGATCATCAGCTTCTGGGTGGAGATCACCCCCGACGAGGAGTTGTTGGACAGCCAGGGGAACTTGGTCAGGCACCAGACGATGAAGAACTGGGCCGCCAGAGTCGCCACCGCCAGGTAGAAGCCCTTGATGCGTAGGCTGGGCAGCCCGAACAGCACCCCGACGCTGGCCGCCGTGAGGCCCGCCATGACGAAGGACACCAGGATCGGGATGCCCTCCACCCGCAACTGGAAGTTGTAGGCGGCGTAGGCCCCCACCGCCATGAAGGCGGCAGAACCCAGGGAGAGCTGGCCGGCGTAGCCGGTCAGGATGTTGAGGCCCAGGGCCGCCAGGGCGAAGATGAGGAAGGGGATGAGGATGGCCGAGAACCAGTACTCGCTCGCCACCCCCGGCACGGCCAGGAAGGCCACGGCGAGGAGGACGAGGACGCCGATGCGGTCTTGGCGGATGGGGAAGAGCTGCTGGTCGGCAGCGTAGCTGGTCTTGAACTGGCCGGCTTCACGGTAAAGCATGGATTCTTCTCCTTAAACCCGGTCGATGTGGCGTTCGCCGAACAGCCCCTCGGGCCGCACCAGCAGGAACAAGAGGGCCAGCACATAGGGGAACCAGCCCTCGATGCCGCCGAAATTGCCCCCGAACAGGGACTGCATGACCGGCGGGATGTAGATTTCGGCCAGCTTCTCGGAAGCCCCGATGATCAGGCCGCCGACGATGGCTCCCGGCACCGAGGTGAAGCCGCCGAGGATCAGCACAGGCAAGGCCTTCAATGCCGTGAAAGTGAGCGCAAACTGCACACCGTTCCGCGCCCCCCACATCATCCCCGCCACCAGGGCGACGAAACCGGCGACGCCCCAGACGATGGCCCAGATGTGCTGGAGGGGAATGCCGATGGACAGCGCCGCCTGGTGGTCGTCCGCCACCGCCCGCAGGGCGCGGCCGATGCGGGTGTATTGGAAGAACAGGGCCAGGGAAGTCACCAGCAGGGCCGCAACGCCCGCCGCCACCAAGTCGAACTTGGAAATCACCATGCCGGCGGAGTCGAGGATGGCTTCGATGGGCTCATCGACGATGCCCAGGTCCAGGGCCCGGGGATCGTTGCCGAAAATCATCGGCGCCAGGCCCTCGATGAAGAAGGCGAGGCCGATGGTGGCCATGAACAGGGCGATGGGCGGCTGGTTCACCAGTTTGCGCAGCACGAACTTCTCGGTGGCGATGCCGAACAGGGTCATGATGACGAAAGCCAGGATGATGGCCAGCCACAGGGGCGCGCCCTTCTCCATGCAGCCGACCACCGACAAGGCGGCCAGGTACACCATGGCGCCTTGGGCGAAGTTGAAGACGCCGGACGCCTTGTAGATGAGCACGAAGCCGAGGGCCACCAGGGAATACATGATCCCGGAGAGCAGGCCGCCGATCAGCACTTCGAAAAAGAACTGCATGTCTCTCTCCTCCTAGTGTCCGGCGCCCAGGTAGGCGCGGATCACTTCTTCGTTGTTCTTGACCTCGTCCGGCACGCCGTCGCCGATCTTCTTGCCGTAGTCCAGCACCACGACCCGGTCGGAGATGTCCATCACCACGCCCATGTCGTGCTCGATGAGGACGATGGTGGTGCCGAACTGGTCGTTCACGTCCAGGATGAAGCGGCACATGTCCTGCTTCTCCTCCACGTTCATGCCGGCCATGGGCTCGTCCAGGAGCAGCATGGAGGGCTCGGCGGCCAGGGCCCGGCCCAGCTCGACCCGCTTCTGCAGACCGTAGGGCAGGCGCCCGACGGGGGTCTTGCGGATATGCTGGATTTCCAGGAAGTCGATGACCTCCTCCACCTTGCGGCGGTGCTCCAAC
Organism: Actinomycetota bacterium; assembly: GCA_050259815.1. Classification (GTDB taxonomy): domain Bacteria; phylum Pseudomonadota; class Gammaproteobacteria; order Burkholderiales; family Rhodocyclaceae; genus JAGTRP01. The sequence goes on from JBLNBI010000414.1 coordinate 8,476, forward strand.
TCTTCCTTCCTAGCCCGGCCGAACCACAGGGCGTGCTCGACGAAGCTGGACTTCATCTTGGTGATGCGGCCGGTCATGATGTTGTCCAGGACCGTCATACCCTTGAACAGGGCGATGTTCTGGAAGGTGCGGGCGATGCCCTGGGAGGACGCCATGTGGGGCTCCATCCGCTTCCGCTCCTGGCCTCGGAAGATGATCTTGCCTTCCTGGGGGTGGTACACGCCGTTGATGACGTTGAGCATGGAACTCTTGCCCGCCCCGTTGGGGCCGATGATGGCGCGGATCTCATGCTCGCGGATGTCGAAGGAAATGTCGGTGAGGGCCTTCACCCCGCCGAAACGGAGGGAAATGTTCTGGAGGTCCAGGATGACGCCGCCGATTTTCTTGGTCGGGGCGGTCTGGTCGATGTCGAGGTTTTCTAGCTTCATGTTCATCCTCACGCCGCCTTCTTCACGACCGGATAGGTCTTGGCATCGACGATCCTCAGGTCCGCCGCCACCTTGCCCCGGCGGCCGTCCTCGAACTTGACCTCGGTTTCGATGTACTGGGTGGCCTTGCCGGTGTAGAGGGCGTCGATGAGGACCGCGTATTTCTCGGCCACGAAATTGCGCCGGACCTTGCGGGTGCGGGTCAGTTCGTCGTCGTCCGGGTCCAGCTCCTTGTGGAGGACCAGGAAGCGGTGGATCTGGGAATCGGCCACCATGGAGTCGTTGGCGAGGGCGGCATTGACCTCCTCCACGCACTGGCGGATCAGCTCATACACCTCCGCCTTGCCGGCCAGGTCGGTGTAGCCCGAGTAGGCGATGCCCCGGCGCTCGGCCCAGTTGCCCACGGCCCCCACGTCGATATTGATGAAGGCGGTGACCATGTCCCGGTCGTGGCCGAAGCAGACCACTTCCTTGATGTGCTGGAAGAACTTGAGCTTGTTCTCGATGTAGTTGGGGGCGAACATGGCGCCGTTGCTGAGCTTGCCCACGTCCTTGGCCCGGTCGATGATTTTGAGGTGGCCGTCCTCGTCGATGAAGCCCGCATCGCCGGTCATGAAGTAGCCGTCGGCGTTGATGGACTCGGCGGTGGCGTCCGGGCGCTTGTAGTACTCCTTCAACAGCATCGGCCCCTTCACCAGCACCTCGCCGTTCTCGGCGATCTTGATCTCCACCCCCGGCGCCGGCCGGCCGACGGAATCCAGCTTGATCTCGCCGTCGGGCTGTAGGCAGACGTAGGCGCAGGTCTCGGTCTGGCCGTAGAACTGCTTGAGGTTGATGCCGATGGAACGGTAGAAGCGGAAGAGGTCCGGCCCGATGGCGGCGCCCGCCGTGTAGGCGACCCGCACCCGGGAGAGTCCCAGGACGTTCCTGAGCGGCCCATAGACGAATAGGTTGCCGAGGGCGTAGAGCAGCCGGTCCCCCAGGCCCACCGATTTGCCGTCCAGGATTTCGGCGCCGCAGCGCTTCGCCACGTCCATGAAGTAATGGAACATC
>JBLNBI010000415.1:0-2999 GCA_050259815.1 Actinomycetota bacterium
CGAGGACGAAGACGCCAAGAAGGAGAAGGCAGCATGATCCGCGACCCGAAAGACCTGCAACGCTACGACGCGTCCGAGCGGGCCAATCACTGGACGGTGGGCATCAGCTTCATCCTGCTCGCCCTCTCCGGACTGGCCTTTTTCCACCCGGCCTTCTTCCCGCTGACCCAGCTCTTCGGGGGACCGGTCTGGGCCCGCATCCTCCACCCCTTCATCGGGGTAGTGATGGCCGCGGCCTTCGTCGTCATGTTCCTGCGCTTCCGGGCGCTGAACGTGATGAACAAGGCCAACTGGGAATGGGTGAACCGGGTGAAGGAAATGGTCAATGGCGACGACCACAACATGCCGGAACAGGACAAGTACAACGGCGGCCAGAAGCTCCTCTTCTGGGCCCTGACCGCCTGCGTGCTGCTCCTGGCCGTTTCCGGCATCCTGATCTGGCGGGCCTACTTCGACTTCGGCATCGGCCTGGTGCGCTTCGGCGCCGTGGTCCATGCCGCGGCGGCGGCCTTCATGATCGGGCTCATCATGGTCCACGTCTATGCCGCCATCTGGACCAAGGGTACCATCCGGGCCATGTGGTACGGCACGGTGACCCGGGCCTGGGCCAAGCAGCATCACCGCGGCTGGTACCGCCAGATGACCTGCAAGTAAGTCTTTTCTTGCGTTCTTTGGGGAGCCGGCGCAAGCCGCTCCCCATTTTTTGACGACCATGCAGACCAAACCGATCAATTTCAATCCGCCGACCGGCGATGTCCCCACCATCCTGCTGCCGGTGAAGAGCAGCGTCTTCGCCGACCGGGCGGAGCGCTTCGATACCCTGGCCGACGGCCACAGCCTGTCCGACTGGCTGCGCTTCCTCGGGCGGCTCACCCGTGCCCAGCACCAGGCCCTCCAGGCCCTGCCCACCATTCCCCTGGCTGCCGCCGCCCTGGAGCAGGCCCGCAGGCACCACATGCCGCCCCTGAGCGTCACCGCCCAACCCCGCCCGCCCGTCTGGCTCGACGTGGTGAAGGGCCTGGCGGCGACCGTCGCCCCCGACGCACCTGCTCAACTCCACTCTGCCCTGGTGAACCTGGGGGCCGCCCCCATCGCCCGCCTGGACGCCCTGGCCGACGCCCTCCTCACCGGCGAGCCCGACCCCAAGGATGCCGCCGAGCTGACCCTGGTCGCCGCCGCCCTCCAGGTTGTGTGGACCGGCATGGCCGGCCAACTCGACGCCACCACCCTGCAGCCCCTGGACACCCCGGGCGTCTGCCCCTGCTGCGGCAGCCTGCCGGTGGGCAGCATCGTGCGCATGTCCTCCGCCGTGAACAACCTGCGCTACCTGCACTGCTCCCTGTGCAATGCCGAGTGGAACCTGTCCCGCACCGTATGCACCGCCTGCGGCAGCGAGAAGGAGGTTTCCTACCAGCAGATCGACGGCAGCAACGGCGCCGTCCGGGCCGAGACCTGCGACGCCTGCAAGAGCTACCTGAAGATCAGCTACCAGGAGAAGGACCCTCGGGTGGACCCGGTGGCCGATGACCTCGCCACCCTGGCCCTCGACATCCTGGTGGACGAAGCCGACTACAGCCGCAGCGGCCCCAACCTGTTCCTCATCCCGGGGGCCGACGAGTAAGGCTCCTGTTGTCCAACCTTTCTGCCCGGTCCGGGTGAAAGCCATGAACCAGAAACTCCATCTTCCTTCCGTCGATCGACTGCTCGTTCAGCTCGCCGACGCCATCGCCGACCACGGCCGCCAGGTGGTCACCGCCTGCACCCGGGCCGAGCTGGCCGCCGCCCGTGAGGGCGCCAAGGGCGGCCTGCCCCTGCCCGAAGAAGCAACGCTGCTCACCGTCATCCGCCGCCGGGTAAGCGAGACCAGCCGCCCCAACCTGCGGCCGGTCTTCAACCTCACCGGCACCGTGCTCCACACCAACCTGGGCCGGGCCCAGTTGCCGGAGGAAGCCATCGCCGCCATGGTGGAGGCCGCCCGTTCCCCCTGCGCCCTGGAGTACGACCTGGACTCCGGCGGCCGGGGCGTCCGGGACGATCTGGTTTCGCCGCTGCTGGCCGAAATCGTCGGCTGCGAGGCGGCCACCGTGGTGAACAACAACGCCGCCGCCGTGCTGCTCGCCCTCAACGCCCTCGCCCAGGGCAAGGAGGCGGTGGTTTCCCGGGGCGAGTTGGTGGAAATCGGCGGCGCCTTCCGCATCCCCGACGTGATGCGCCGGGCCCAGGTGAAGCTGGTGGAAATCGGCACCACCAACCGCACCCACGCCAAGGATTACGAGGAAGCCATCGGCCCCAAGACCGGGCTCCTCATGAAGGTGCACACCAGCAACTACGTGGTCAGCGGCTTCACCAAGGCGGTCGATGAAGCCGAGGTGGCCCGCATCGCCCACGCCCACAACCTCCCCTTCCTGGTGGACCTGGGCAGCGGCACCCTGGCCGATTTCGCCGCCCACGGCCTGCCCGCCGAGCCGACGCCCCAGGAGGCCCTGGCGGCCGGGGCCGACATCGTCACCTTCTCCGGCGACAAGCTCCTGGGCGGTCCCCAGGCGGGCCTCATCGTCGGCCGCAAGGACCTGATCGCCAGGATCAAGAAGAACCCCCTGAAGCGCGCCCTGCGGGTGGGCAAGACCACCCTCGCCGCCCTGGAGGCGACCCTGCGCCTCTACCGCGACCCGGACCGCCTGGCCGAACGCCTACCCACCCTGCGCCTCCTCACCCGTTCCCGGGCCGGCATCGAGGCCGCCGGCCGGCGCTTGGCACCCGGGCTGCAAGCCGTCCTGGGGGATGGCGTGGCGGTGGCCGTCGAGGAATGTTCCAGCCAGATCGGCAGCGGCGCGCTGCCCGTCGAGCGCCTGCCCTCGGCCGCCCTGGTGCTGCGCCCAAGAGCCAAGCGCCCGGGCAAGGCGCTGATCGCCCTGGAGGAATCCTTCCGGCGCCTCCCCAAGCCGGTCATCGGCTATGTCCGGGACGATGCCCTGTGGCTGGACCTGCGCTGCTTGGAA
>JBLNBI010000416.1:0-25249 GCA_050259815.1 Actinomycetota bacterium
CAGGACGGCGGCCAGGGCTTCCCCGTCGCGGAGGTGGAGGTGCCAGTCGTCGGGGCGGGTGATGGTGATCTGCATGGTGTTTCTTCCGGAACAATTTCCCGAATTTTATCCTTTTAGTTCAAGGGCCCGGTCATAGAGGGCATTTTTGTGGGCGCCGGTGATGGCGGCGGCCAGCTTGGCCACCTGCTTCACCGGCAGCCCCTCGGCCAGGAGGATCTTGAGGACCCGGTCGCTCTCGCCGGCATCGCCCTTGTCGGCATTCCCGGACACCAGGAGGACGAACTCTCCCCGCTGCCGGTTGGGATCAGCCTTCAGCCATTCCGCCGCCTCGGACAGGGGGCCGGAATGGATGGTCTCGAACAGCTTGGTCAGTTCCTTGGCCACCACCAGAGTACGGTCGCCGAGGACGGCGGCCAGGTCATCCACCGTTTCCAGCACCCGGTGGGGCGCCTCGTAGAAGACCAGGGCATAGGGCAGCGGCCGCAGTTCCTCCAGGGCCTGGCGGCGCTGGGCGGCCTTGGTGGGCAGGAAGCCGTAGAAAAGAAAATGGGGCTCGGAGAGGCCGGCGGCAGACAGGGCGGTCACCGCAGCGCAAGGTCCCGGCAGGGGCACCACCGGGAAACCCGCCTCCCGGACCTGGGCGACGATGCGGGTGCCCGGGTCGGATACGGCCGGGGTGCCGGCGTCCGACACCAGGGCCACCGCTTCGCCGGACTGGAGTCGCTCGATGATGCGGACCGCCGCCTCCCGCTCGTTGTGCTCGTGGGCCGGCAGCAGGCGGGCGTTGGCGCCCAGGTGCTTCAGGAGCGGCGCGGAGTGGCGGGTATCCTCCGCCGCCACCCAGGGTACGGCCCGCAGCACCTCTTCTGCCCGGCGGGTAATGTCTGACAGGTTTCCCAGGGGGGTGGGAACCACGTACAATGCAACCAATTCGTTTGTCATAGGGGCTGGCAATGGATGTCGGCGGCAACAATACCACGAGTGGAGCCCTCTCCAGGGGGCAGGCGGCGGAGGCCCTGGCGGCCCGCCACCTGGAGCAGCGCGGCCTGCGGATAGTGCAGCGCAATTTCCGTATCCGGGGCGGCGAGATCGATCTCATCTGCCGGGACGGCCGCACCCTGGTCTTCGTGGAAGTCCGCCTGCGCAGCCGCCAGGATTTCGGCGGGGCCGGGGCGAGCATCACCGCCGCCAAGCGCCGCCGCATCATCCTCGCCGCCCGCCATTACCTGGCCCGCCAGCCCGACGCCGAATGCCGTTTCGACTGCGTACTCCTGAACAATCTGGATGAAAAAGCCCTGGAGTGGATCCCCAATGCGTTTACTGCTGATTCTTAGCCTTACCCTCTGGGCCTGGGAGGCCCAGGCCGAGCACGTCCGCGTACTGGTACAGAGTTCGCCCCTGGCGGGCAGCCAGTACTACGCCCTGCCGGCGGTGCGCCCCCATCTGAAGGTCGGCGAGCCCCTGGAATTGATCCGGGAGCGGGACAATCGCCACGATAACAACGCCATCCGGGTGGAATGGAAGGGGCAAAAACTGGGCTACGTCCCCCGGGCGGAGAACCGGGCCGCAGCTGCGGCCATGGACGGCGGAGAGAAGCTGTCCGCCCGGGTGTCCCGGCTCACCGAGGATCCCAACCCGTGGCGCCGGGTCGAAGTGGAAATCTACGTGGACCTCTGATGTTAGAATTGTTCGTTTAGTCCCCCCTTTTCTGCCGCCCCATGGATCTGATCGCCCGCGTCGCCAAGAATTTCGAAGACAGTGCCCACACCAAACTCAATGCCATCGAGATGCTGGCTGCGCCCATCGCCGCCGCCATCGAGATCATGACCGGCAGTCTCATCAACAACGGCAAGATCCTGGCCTGCGGCAACGGCGGCTCCGCCGCCGACGCCCAGCACTTCGCCGCCGAGCTGGTGGGCCGCTTCGAGGCTGAGCGCCAGGAGCTGGGGGCCATCGCCCTGTCCACCGACAGCTCCATCCTCACCGCCGTGGGCAACGACTACGGCTTCAACCAGATTTTCTCCAAGCAGGTGCGCGCCTTCGGCCATTCCGGCGATGTGCTGCTGGCCATTTCCACCTCCGGCAATTCCGGCAACGTCATCGAAGCCATCCAGGCCGCCCACGATGCCGACATGAAGGTCATCGCCCTCACTGGCAAGGGAGGCGGCAAGATCGGCGAGATGCTGCGGGACGACGACATCCATCTGTGCGTCCCGGCTGAGCGTACCGCCCGTATCCAGGAAACCCACCTGCTCATCATCCATTGCCTATGCGACGGCATCGATTGCATTCTCTTGGGAGTGGAAGAATGAAAGCCTCCAAATCCGTCCTTGCCGCAGCCCTGATCGCTGCGGCCGTTCCTGCCCTGCAGGGCTGCTTCCCCCTGGTGGCCGGCGGCGTCGCCGTCGGCGCCCTGGCGGTTTCCGACCGCCGCACGATGGGCACCCAGACCGAGGACGAAGCCATCGAATGGAAAGCCCAGAAACGCATTTCCGACCGCTTCAAGGACAAGGCCCACGTCAATGTGACCAGCTCCAACCGCACGGCCCTGGTCACCGGCGAGGCCTACGACGAGGCCATGAAGGCCGAGATCGGCGACATCGTGAGCAAGGTGGAGAACGTCCAGGGCGTCTGGAACGAAATGGAAGTGGGCCCCATCCGCCCCCTGTCTTCCCGCAGCAATGACGCCTACGTCACTTCCAAGGTGAAGGCCCGCTTCGTGGACTACAACCAGTTCGCTCCGAACCACGTCAAGGTGGTGACCGAGGCCGGCGCCGTCTATCTGCTGGGCATCGTCAATGACCGGGAAGCCAAGTCCGCCGTCCAGATCGCCCGCACCACCGATGGCGTGAAGAAGGTGGTCAACCTCCTGGAGGTGGTCTCCGAGGCGGAAACCCGCCGCATCGACAGCGCCGTTTCCGGCCAGGGGCCCAAGACCGCTCCCGCCCCCGCTCCGGTCCAGAATCCATGACCTACGCTTCTCCGGCCTTCGAGGCAAAGATTTGCCCGCCGACGGAACTGGCGGCCCGGGCCGCGGCCCTGACCCGCCCCCTGGTGTTCACCAACGGCTGCTTCGACATCCTGCACCGTGGCCACGTAACCTACCTCGCCCAGGCAGCGAGCCTGGGAACGTCCATGGTGGTGGCCCTCAACACCGATGCCTCGGTGAAGCGCCTGGGCAAGGGCGACGACCGTCCGGTCAACGCCCTGGAAGACCGCCTGGCGGTCATGGCCGCCCTCGAGTGCGTCGCCCTGGTCACCTGGTTCGACGAGGACACCCCCATCGAGCGCATCCTGGAATGCCGGCCGGAAGTGCTGGTCAAGGGCGGCGACTGGCCGGTGGACAAGATCGTCGGCTGCAACGAGGTGCGCGGCTGGGGCGGGACGGTTCACTCCATCCCCTTCATCCACCAGAAATCGACGACGGCGCTTCTGGAAAAAATTCGGCGGCTATAAAGCCGCCGTTTTTTTACAGGACCACCTGGGTTCCCAGCTCCACCACCCGGTTGCTGGGGATCTTGAAGAAGGCCGTGGCCGAGCCGGCGTTCCGGAACATGGCCACGAACAGCTTTTCCCGCCAGAAGGCCATTTCTGACCCGAGCCTCGGTATCAGGGTTTCGCGGCCGAAGAAGAACGAGGTTTCCATCATGGAAATCTCCAGGCCGGAATCGGCGCAACGCTCCAGGGCCTCGGGAATATCCGGCTCGTCCTTGAAGCCGTACTGGATGACCACGCTCCAGAAATTCTCCTTGAGCTTCTTCACTTCCACCCGGTCGATGTCCGGCACGTAGGGGACGTCGTAGAACAGCACCGAAACCAGCACCACCTTCTCGTGCAGCACCTTGTTGTGCATGAGGTTGTGGAGCATGGCGTGGGGCACGCCGTTGGGATCGGCGTTGAGGAACACGGCGGTGCCGGTCACCCGGGTCGGCATGGCGGCGGCCAGGGAGTCGATGAAGGGCACCAGTTCCAGGCGCTCCCCCTTGAGCCGGTCGGCCAGGAGCTGGCGGCCCCGCTTCCAGGTGGTCATCAGGATGAAGACGACCATGCCGGCCACCAGGGGGAACCAGCCGCCGTCAGGGATCTTGAGGATGTTGGCCGCCAGGAAGACCAGTTCGACGGCCAGGAAGCAGGAAAACAGGAAGCAGGCCCGGGTCCAGCCCCAGCCCCAGGAGCGGGCCACCACCACGGTGGCCAGCAGGGAGGTGATGACCATGTCGCCGGTCACGGCGATGCCGTAGGCCGCCGCCAGGTTGTTGGAGGACTTGAAGCCCAGCACCAGGATCATCACCGCCACCATGAGGCCCCAATTGACCGCCGGCAGATAGATCTGGCCCTGCTCCTTTTCGGAGGTGTGCTGCACTTCCATGCGGGGCACGAAGCCCAGCTGCATGGCCTGGCGGGTGACGGAGAAGGCGCCGGAAATGACCGCTTGGGAAGCGATGACCGTGGCGACGGTGGACAACATCACCATGGGATAGAGAGCCCAGTCGGGAGCCGAATGGAAGAAGGGATTCTGGGCCGCCTCGGGCTCGGCCAGGATGAGCGCTCCCTGGCCGAAGTAGTTGAGGACCAGGGCAGGCAGGACGAAAGCGAACCAGGCCCGCTGGATGGGCTTGCGGCCGAAGTGCCCCATGTCGGCGTAGAGGGCCTCGGCGCCGGTCACCGCCAGCACCACGTTGCCCATGGCCATGAGGGACATGGCCCGGTTGGCCATGAGGAATTCGATGCCGTAGACCGGGTTGAGAGCATGGAGGATGCCGGGGTGCTCAATGATGTTGTAGATGCCGAGCAGGCCCAGGATGCCGAACCACAGGACCATCACCGGCCCGAAGGCGATGCCCACCTTGGCGGTGCCGCTGCGCTGGACGAAAAAGAGCCCGAAGAGCACGACCATGGTGATGGGGATGACGAAGGGCTTGAGGCCCGGCGCCGCCACCTCCAGTCCCTCGACGGCGGAAAGCACCGAGATGGCCGGCGTCACCATGCCGTCCCCGTAGAACATGGCCGCCCCGAGGATGCCGATGATCATGATGATCTTGGCCTGGGCGGGCTTGCCCTGGGCGTCGTGCAGGGCCAGGGCGATCAAGGCCATGATGCCGCCTTCGCCCCGGTTGTCGGCCCGCATGATGAAGGTCACGTACTTGACCGACACCACCAGGATCAGCGCCCAGAAGAACAGGGACAGGGAGCCGAAGATATTGGCCTCCGTCACCGGGATGGGATGGTTGCCGGCGAAGACTTCCTTGACCGCGTAAAGCGGGCTGGTGCCGATGTCCCCGTAAACGACCCCGAGCGCAGCGAGGGCCAGGGCGGCCAGTCGCTTGCCGGTGGGTTCCGAGATATGGGTATTGCTCATTATTGTTCCCCGCCAGCCTGGTTTCGGCTTGTGGTTATCCGCCCAGGGCAGCCTTCAAGGACTGCACTTCTTCTTCCGATTCTTCGATGATTTCATTCAGGGTGTCGGCATCGAAAATCCGGTCCAGGATCGAGGTATCCACCTCGCCGTCGTACTCGGGATCGCGCCAGCCGGAGGTGCGGTTGGCGATCTTGTTGGCCACGTAGAGCACGTCGGACAGGTTCTTCACCTCGGTGACATCCCGGTCGCTCTCGTGCTCCTGAACGGCCGTCAGGATGGCTTCCGGCTGCCCCAGGGCCGACAGCAGCGCATGGCCGATATTGTCGTGCCAGCCGGACAGCAGGGCGTGCAGTTCCGGCTTGTCGTTCACCAGCTCAGGGAAATTGCAGGCCCGGGACATCAGGTAGAAGACTCCGATGTCGTGGACCAGGCCGGCGAACATGGCCTCGTCGCCATTGATCTTCGCCAGCTTCTTGGCCAGGACCCGGCACAGGGCCGCCACATGGGCGGTGTGCTCCCACAGCTTCCGGGACAGGTCCTCGAAGACATGCATCTGCTTGGACTTGACCAGCTGTTCCATGGCCACGGCGAAGGAAACGGTCCGCACCGCCTCCATGCCCACCCGGATGATGGCGCTCTTCACATCCGCGATCTCCCGCCCGGACGGGTTGAGCGCCGCCGAATTGGCCATGCGGATGATCTTGGCGCTCATCAGGGGCTCGGCCCCCACCAGCTTGGCCAGCTGGTCCACCGTCAGGTTGGGATTCTTGAGGGCGGTCCGCACCTGGAAGGTGATGTCCAGGAAGGTGGGAAAGGACACCTCGCCGCTATTCAGGTCGCGGGCGATGTCCTCGAGAATCTGGAAGGTGATGGCGTTGGTCATGGATTCTGCGGTGCAGGGAAGCTAAAGGCAGGGCCAACGATCCCCTTAGAAGGGAATGTCGTCGCCCAGGTCTTCGAAGGAAGGCTTCGGCTTGTCCTTGCGGGGGGCCGGCGCGTAATCCTGCTGGGGCTGGTCGTAGTCGCCGCCGGACGGGGCACCCATGCCCTGGCGGCCGCCCAGCATCTGCATTTCGGTGGCCTCGATTTCGGTGGTGTAGCGATCCTGGCCGTCCTTGTCCTGCCACTTGCGGGTCTTGAGGCGGCCCTCGAGATAGACCTGGGAACCCTTCTTCAGGTACTGGCCGGCGATCTCGGCGAGCTTCCGGTAGAACACCACCCGGTGCCATTCCGTCATCTCGCGCTTTTCGCCGGACTGCTTGTCCTTCCAGCTGTCGGTGGTAGCGAGGCGGATGTTGCACACGGCATCGCCGCTCGCCGTGTAACGGGTTTCGGGGTCGGCGCCGAGGTTGCCGACGAGAATGACCTTGTTGACCGATGCCATATCAGGAATCTCCTGTTCAGTTATTAGCCGCCGCCGGCGCCGGACGCCGGGACGGGAAGTTCATGGAGGCTGCGACCAGCAGCCAGGCAGCCGCGAGGACGACCGCCAAGACAAAAACGGAATTATCGCCGAAATGCTGTGCCAAGTACCCACCCAGGGCACCGCCCGCGGATGCGCCGAGGGCCTGTGTCGTATTGTAGACACCCAGGGCGGCCCCCTTGGCGGCCGGCGGCGCCGTACGGGAAACCAGGGACGGCAGGGTCGCCTCCAGGATGTTGAAGGCGACGAAGAAGAACACCAGGCAGACGGCGAGCCCCGCCAGGGTAGTCCCCGCCATCCAGAAACCGAGCTGGACCAGGAGCAGGATGCCGATGGCACCGGAGAAGACGGCCTTCATCTTGCCGCCCCGCTCCGCCGAGATGATGGCCGGCACCATGATCAGGAAGGACACCAGCACTGCCGGCAGATAGACCTTCCAATGGCTGGAAACCGCCAGGTCGCCGTGCTGCACCAGGGCATGGGGCACCACCACGAACATGGACATCTGCATCAGGTGCAAGGCGAAAATGCCGAAATTGAGGCGCAGCAGGTCCGGATCCAGCAGGACGCGGCGGAAAGGCGGCTTGTCGTGGGCGGGAATGGGCGGCGCCGCGGGCACCACCTTGAGGAGCAGAAGAATGGCCGCCAGGGCCAGGAAGCCGGTGAGGAGGAAGAGGCCCGCCATGCCGATCCAGCCGTACAGCACCGGCGCCCCCACCAGGGAGAGGGCGAAGACCAGGCCGATGGAGGAGCCGATCATGGCCATCACTTTGGTGCGGTGCTCCTCCCGGGTCAGGTCGGCGGCCAGGGCGGTCACCGCTGCAGAGATGGCGCCCGCACCCTGGAGGACCCGGCCGGCGATGATCCAGTAGATATCCGGCGCGAAGGCGGCGACGAGGCTGCCGATGGCGAACATCACCAGGCCGAAGACGATGACCGGCTTCCGGCCGAAGCGATCGGAAGCGGAACCGAAGGGAATCTGGAAAATGGCCTGGGTCAGGCCATAGGCGCCGAGGCCGAGGCCGACGAGGCTCAGGTTGTCGCCGCCGGGCAGGCCCTTGGCGTAGACGGCGAACACCGGCAGGATGAGGAAGAGACCCAGCATGCGCAGGGCGAAAATGGCCGCCAGGCTCATGCCGGTGCGGCGTTCTTCGGGGGACATGCGGTCGCGGGGGGAATTGGGCATTGCGGGGGAGATTTTTTGAAGCTTGAAGCGTTGGCAAACCGCAATATTAACAGCTTTGCATTCTCACCCCGGGAACCGCCCGAGGGCCCGTTGTCAGAACGAGAGGCCGGGTGAGCGGGCAATAGTTCATAACCGGCGCCGAAGCCTGTACATTTCGGCCTGAATCGTTTCTGCACCACCGTTCCAGGACCACCCATGCGCATTCTCGTTGTCGACGACCAGGCCAGCATCCGCTCCCTGGTCAAGGAGATACTCCACGCCCTCAAGATTACGGATATCGAGGAGGCGTCCAACGGAATCGTCGCCCTGCAGAAGCTGCGAGGCTCGGCCCCCTTCGATCTCATGATCTGCGACTGGAACATGCCGGAAATGGACGGCATCGAGCTGGTGAAGGCCATCCGTTCCGACGAGAAGCTGTTCGCCCTGCGGGTCCTGATGCTCACCTCCGAGCAAACCCGGGAGAACATCCTCAGGATCGCCGCCCTCAAGGTGCAGGGCTACGTGCTGAAGCCCTTCAAGCCTGAAATCCTGGCCAAGGCCGTGCGCCACTCCCTGGCCCAGCCCCTGCCCGATCTGATCCCGCCCCAACCGGCGCCGCCGGAAGAACCGGGCGAAGCCTGATGCAGCCATGAACCCCGAGGATCTGCATCGCCTCGTCACCTTCGCCATGCCCTTCGGCAAGTACAAGGGACGGGTGATCGCCGACCTGCCGGGCCACTACCTCAACTGGTTCGCCCGGGAAGGTTTCCCGCCGGGCCAGCTCGGCCGCCTTTTGGCCCTCATGTGGGAACTGGACCACAACGGCCTGTCTTCACTGCTCGACCCGCTGCGCGGCCCCCGGCCGGCCAGCCGGGGCGATTAGGCGGTCGCCGCCGTACGCTCCTCGACCCAGGCGGCTATCTGGCCCACGGGCATGGGCCGGGCGAAGTGGTAGCCCTGGAACAGCTCGCAGCCCAGTTCCTGCAGGCGGCGGGCCGTTTCGGCATCCTCCACCCCTTCGGCCACGGTGGTCAGTCCCAGGGACCAGGCCAGGTTGATGGCGGTCTGGACGATTTCGTAGCTGCGCATGGAGCGGTCGATGTCCTGGACGAAGTTCCGGTCGATCTTCAGGCAGGAAATGGGGAGGTTCTTGAGGTATTCGAGGCCGGCATAGCCGGTGCCGAAATCGTCCAGGGCGATGGCGATGCCCTGGTTGGCCAGCCTGTCCAGGACCCCGGCCACTTTCTCCCGGTCTTCGATGATCACCGTCTCGGTCAATTCGATCTTGAGTTCCAGGGGGCTCATGCCATGGGATGCCAGGCACTCCAGGATGTCGCCGGCGATGTCGGGCTCCACGAACTCGGCGGCCGACAGGTTGACGCTCACGAAGGGCGGCACGCCGCCGTCGGAGCAGAAGGCCCGTAGCCGTGGCCAATCGGAAACCGCCCGGTGCAGCACCCAGCGGCCGACCCGGTGGATGAGGCCGGTCTTTTCGGCCACGCCGATGAATTCCATGGGCAGGATCATGCCCAGCACCGGATGGCGCCAGCGCACCAGGGCTTCGTAACCCTGGAGGCCATGGTCGGAGGCCCGCACGATGGGCTGGTAGAACAGTTCCAGCTGATCCGTATCGATGGCGTGGGAGAGGTCCCGGGTAAGCACCAGGGTGCGCAGGGCCGCATCCCGGAGGGAAGTGGCGGACTCGGCGGCGGAAGCGGAATAGGTGGATGGGAAGCCGTGGCCGTTGCGGAAGCGTTCGATCAGAAGCCGGAGCAAATGGCGGATGACCGGATTGGTATGGCGCATCAGTTCATCCACCTGGGCCCGCTCGATGCGGATCAGGGTGGTGGGCACCAGGGTGCGGACCGTGGCGGTCCGGGGCAGTCCGTCCAGGAGGGCGACCTCGCCGAACAGGGCGCCATCCGACAACACCGCCAGGCGTCGGGGCGGCTGGTCGCCGGAGAGGATTTCGACGCAGCCCGTCTCGATGACGAAGGCAGAATCCCCAGGCTCCCCGCACTGGAAAATGGTGGCGTTGGTCGGCAGTTGTTCCCGGGGCAACTCGTCGGACATGGGAATCTCGCGCGCTTGAACCATGGTGGCGCCATTATCACCCAATCATAGCCTCGGCATAAGGAGTTATTGCACCCTCGGCACCCGATGGAGCGGCCCTACGCCCGGCCCCAAAAGTTGAGTATAGTTGTCGGTTTTTGCTCCCGCTTTCCGGTCTGCCATGGAAGAAATCCGCATTCGCGGCGCCCGCACCCACAACCTGAAGAACATCAGCCTGGACCTGCCCCGGGACAAGCTTATCGTGATCACCGGCCTGTCCGGTTCCGGGAAGTCGTCCCTGGCTTTCGACACCCTTTATGCCGAAGGCCAGCGGCGCTATGTGGAATCCCTTTCCGCCTACGCCCGCCAGTTCCTGCAATTGATGGAAAAGCCGGACGTGGACCTGATCGAGGGCCTGTCTCCGGCCATTTCCATCGAGCAGAAGGCCACTTCCCACAACCCGCGCTCCACCGTGGGCACAGTGACGGAAATCCACGACTACCTGCGCCTCCTGTTCGCCCGGGCCGGCACCCCCTATTGCCCCGACCACGGCGAGCCCCTGGAGGCCCAGACCGTGTCCCAGATGGTGGACCACGTCCTGGCGCTGCCCGCCGAGACCAAGCTCATGATCCTGGCGCCGGTGGTGGCCAACCGGAAGGGTGAGCAAATGGACCTGTTCGCCGAACTGCGGGCCCAGGGCTTCGCCCGGGTGCGGGTGGACGGCACCGTCTACGAGATCGACGAGGTCCCCAAGCTCAACAAGACCCAGAAGCACAACGTGGACGTGGTGGTGGACCGCCTGAAAGTCCGGGACGACATGCGCCAGCGCCTGGCGGAATCCTTCGAGACGGCGCTCCGCCACGCCGATGGCCGGGCCATCGCCATGGAGATGGACACGGAGAAGGAACACCTCTTCTCCGCCAAGTTCGCCTGCCCCATCTGCTCCTACGCCTTGCAGGAGCTGGAGCCTCGGCTCTTCTCCTTCAACAACCCGATGGGTTCCTGCCCCAAGTGCGAGGGCCTGGGGGTGATCCAGTTCTTCGACCCCAAGCGGGTGGTCGCCCACCCCGACCGGTCCCTGGCCGAGGGCGCCATCCGGGGCTGGGACAAGCGCAACCAGTTTTACTTCCAGCTGCTGACTTCCCTGGCCGCCCACTACGGCTTCGATGTGGACACCCCCTTCGAGGCCCTGCCGGAGAAGGTGCGCCAAATCCTCCTCTTCGGCTCCGGCCGGGAGCTGGTGCCCTTCAATTACTTCAACGAGCGGGGCCGCCCCGTCCTGCGGGAACACACCTTCGAAGGCGTCGTCCATAACCTGGAACGGCGCTACAAGGAGACCGACTCGGTGGCGGTGCGGGAGGAACTGGCCAAGTTCATCAGCAACAGCACCTGCCCCACCTGCAACGGCACCCGGCTCCGGGTGGAGGCCCGCCACGTCAAGGTGGGCCAGAAGACCCTGCACGAAATCAACCGCCTGCCCCTGGGGGAGGCCCGCAATTACTTCAACCTCCTCCAGCTCACCGGCCACAAGGCCCAGGTGGCGGAGAAAATCCTGAAGGAAATCACCGCCCGGATTTCCTTCCTGATCAACGTCGGTCTCGATTACCTCTGCCTGGAGCGTTCCGCCGAGACCCTGTCCGGCGGCGAGGCCCAGCGCATCCGGCTGGCGTCCCAGATCGGCTCCGGCCTCACCGGCGTCATGTACGTCCTGGACGAGCCCTCCATCGGCCTGCACCAGCGGGACAACGACCGGCTCCTGGAAACCCTGAAGAGCCTGCGGGACATGGGCAACACGGTGCTGGTGGTGGAGCACGACGAGGATGCCATCCGCACTGCCGACTACGTGGTGGATATCGGCCCCGGCGCCGGCATCCATGGCGGCTCCATCGTGGCCGAAGGCACGCCCCAGGCGGTGGCCGCCAACCCGGCGTCCATGACCGGCGCCTACCTGTCGGGCCGCAAGAAGATCGAGGTGCCCAAGCAGCGCCGCGCCCCCGATGCGGAGCGGACCCTGAAGGTGGTCGGCGCCTCCGGCAACAACCTGAAGGACGTCACCCTGGAACTGCCCGCCGGGCTGATGACCTGCATCACCGGCGTTTCCGGCTCGGGCAAGTCCACCCTCATCAACGACACCCTGTACGCGGCCGCCGCCAAGCACCTCTACGGCTCCAACGCCGAGCCGGCGCCGTACCAGAAGATCACCGGGCTGGACCTCTTCGACAAGGTCATCAACGTGGACCAGTCCCCCATCGGGCGGACCCCGCGCTCCAACCCGGCCACCTACACCGGCGTCCTGACCCCCATCCGGGAGCTGTTCTCCCAGGTGCCGGAATCCCGGGCCCGGGGCTACGGTCCCGGCCGCTTCAGCTTCAACGTCAAGGGCGGCCGCTGCGAGGCCTGCCAGGGGGACGGCATGATCAAGGTGGAGATGCACTTCCTGCCGGACATCTACGTGCCCTGCGACGTCTGCCACGGCAAGCGCTACAACCGGGAAACCCTGGAAATCCAGTACAAGGGCAAGACCATCCACGACGTGCTGGGCATGACCGTGGAGCAATCCAGGGAATTCTTCGACGCTGTCCCCACCGTGGCGAGAAAGCTCCAAACCCTGGTGGATGTGGGCCTCTCCTACATCACCCTGGGCCAGAGCGCCACGACCCTGTCCGGCGGCGAGGCCCAGCGGGTAAAGCTCGCCCTGGAGCTATCCAAACGGGACACGGGCCGCACCCTCTACATCCTGGACGAGCCGACCACCGGCCTGCATTTCGAGGATATCCAGATGCTCCTCCAGGTACTCCACCGCCTGGCCTCCCACGGCAACACCGTGGTGGTCATCGAGCATAACCTGGACGTCATCAAGACGGCAGACTGGCTCATCGACCTGGGCCCGGAGGGGGGCGACGGCGGCGGGCGCATTATCGCCACCGGCACCCCGGAGAAGGTCGCCGCGGTGAAAGCCAGCCACACCGGCCGCTTCCTGAAACCGCTGCTGGAGCGCTGAACCGATGCTTCTCCGCCCCTCCTGCGCCCTGCTGGCTCTGGCCGGCGCCTTGGCCGCACCCACCGCCTTCGCCGCCCTCTCCGACGAAATCCAGGTCTACGACGACAGCATCAACAAGCCCGGCGAATGGGGCCTGGAAGTCCATGTGAACCGCACCCCCAGCGGCCGCCGCCAACCCGACTATCCCCGGGAGATCACCCCCAACCGGGGCCTGCGGGTGACGCCGGAAATCTCCTACGGCCTCACGCCGACGGTGGATGTGGGGCTCTACATTCCGCTCCTGTTCGAGGCCATCAACCAGTCCTACTACGCCGGCCCCAAGTTCCGGGCCAAGTGGATGCCCATCCAGCCGGGGGAAGACGGCGGTTTCTTCGCCGGCATCAACTGGGAACTGGCCACGGTCAAGAAGAGTTTCGAGGAAGCCCGCAACGGCATGGAATTCCGGCCCATCCTCGGCTATCGCAGCCCCGACTGGCTGCTGGTGGCGAACCCGGTGACCAGCTACGACATCACCAAGGACCACCGCCAGGGAGGGATGAATTTCAGCCCCGCCGTGAAGGTTTCCCGGACCCTGGCCGAAGGCATCGCCGGCGGCTTCGAGTATTACGCCGACCTGGGCAAGCTCGCCCACATCAGCCCCCGGGCCGAGCAGGCCCATACCCTCTACCTGGCCATGGATGTGGACCGCGGGCCGGTGGGCATCAATTTCGGCATCGGCAAGGGCCTCAACGCCGCCACCGACAAGTGGACGGTAAAGGCCATCCTGGACATTCCCATCGGCCAGTGACCCCTGAGGGCTGCTGCCAGGAACCATCCGCCGGCCGCCCCCGTCATACCGACCAACGTTCCCGCCTGGCCGGCTGGCCGGGCGTTCCCTATCTGCATCCCGTCGGTTCCCCTATCCTGGACTTACCCCTCTGGCCATGCAGCGACTGCTCGACTGGCTGCGACGTCCCCGCCCCGGCCCCGCCGAAGGAATCCGCCAGGCCTTGGGCAGGTTTCGCGACCCCGACGCCGACACCCTGGAGTTGCTGCGCGGCCTGACCGCCTGCCTGCGGCCCCGCCGCCCCACCGACGAGGGGGAATTGCTCGGCCGCCTGGGTATTTTCCTGGGCGGGCTCGACGCCGATCCGGAACTGCGGGCGGCCTTCCGGCGGCACTTCATCCGCTTCCTCGCTTCCCGCCGCCTGGTCGCCTTCTTCGCCGATAGCGGCATCCTGCCCGGCACCGGTTTCTTTTCGGAATGGTGGCGCATCATCTGGCATCGCCTGCTGCCCCCCGTGCCGGACGTCCGCAGCCTGAAGGACTGCACCCACGTCATCTTCGACCGGGCCGGGGATTGGCAGTGGCTCGCCCTCATCCCCCCGGAGCTGTCGGCCCACTTCTGGCAACTGGTGGCCCCCGCCGACGAGCTTTCAGGGGAGGAATGGCTCCACATCCGGGCGGAGGTGCTGGAGGCGGTCCTCATCCTGGCCCACCGCATCAGCGGCCTGGGGGTGGAATCGGCCCTGCTGCGCACCTCCCCGGAATTCGACGAATACGCTCCCCGTTTCATGGCCCTGTCGGCGGTCGCCCTGGAATTCACCCGGGCCGATGACGTCCAGGTCTCCACCGTCGCCGGGCGCCAGCTCCTCGCCCTGGTGGCCCAGTGCCTGGCGGCCCTGCAGGCGGTACGCGCCCATGCCCTGACGGTAGGCACCAGCCTTCACCTCACCTACACCCTGACCCGGGCCGAGCAGAGCCTCACCCGCTTATCCGAACTGGTGGCCATGCTGGCCGCCCCCGTCGAAGCCGACAACGAGACCGCCACCCGGGCCTGGGCCGGCTTCGCCCACGAAGCCTTCGTGGCGGAAAACCGCCGCCACAGCCTGGCCCGCTACTGGTCCCAGCTTTCCCGGTTGCTGGCCCTGCGGGTCACCGAGAACGCCGCCCGCTCCGGCGAGCACTACATCTGCACCAACCGGGCCGATTACCGGGCCATGTGGTTCTCCGCCATGGGCGCCGGAATCATCATCGGGGCCATGGCCCTGGCCAAGATTTTCGCCGGCAAGCTGGACGCGCCCCTTTTCGTCCAGGCCACCCTGTACAGCCTCAACTACGGCCTGGGCTTCGTCCTCATCTACCTGCTGGGCTTCACCATCGCCACCAAGCAGCCGGCCATGACCGCCCAGACCCTGGCGAGCCAGTTGAGCGGACTGGACCCCGACCGCCCCGCCGACCGGGAACGCCTGGTGGACCTGGTGGCCGCCGTCTGCCGCAGCCAGCTTGCCGCCATCGTCGGCAACGTGGCGGTTGCCTTCCCCACCGCCCTCGCCCTGGGCCTCACCCTTAGCTCCCTGAGCGGTGCGCCCATCATTTCCACCGACAAGGCGGCCCGCCTGGTGGCCGACCTCGACCCCCTGGGCTGGGCCCTGCCCCATGCCGCCATCGCCGGCTTCTTCCTCTACCTGTCCGGGCTCATTTCCGGCTATTTCGACAACCGGGCCGCCTGCAACAATATCGGCGCCCGCCTGGGACGCCTGCCCTGGCTCGCCGCCCTGTTTGGCCGGGAGCGGGCCGCCGAACTGGGAATCCATATCCAGGACAGACTTGGAGCGATCATGGGCAATTTCCTCTTCGGCTGCATGCTGGGCACCACCGGCATCATCGGCATCATCCTGGGCCTGCCCCTGGACATCCGCCACATCACCTTCGCCGCCGCCAACCTGGGTTACGCCCTTACCGGCTTCCAGTTCGAAATGCCCTGGCAGACCCTGCTGTGGTCCGCCCTGGGGGTTGCGGGGATCGGCCTGACCAACCTCCTGGTCAGTTTCACCCTGGCCCTCAACACGGCCCTGCGGGCCCGGCAGGTGCGGGTCGCCCCCAATTCCCTGGCCCTGCTGAGGGCCATCGGGCACCGCCTGCGCACCCAGCCGCGCCTCTTCGTCCTGCCGCCCCGCCGGGATGCGGCGGTGGGCTGAGACGGCCGATGGGACGCTCCCGCCGGCCCTCGCCGGTGCTGCTCCTGCCGGTACTTCTCCTGGCCCTGGCCCGGCCGGCATGGGCGGAGCCGGTCCGTCTCGACGCCCCCAAGGACATCGCCGCCGCCCTCGCCCCCCACCTGCCCACCGAGGACCTGCCCGACCCGGCCGCCCGGGAACAGGCCCGCCGGCGCCTGGGGAAGGCCCTGCCCGACATCCTGGCCACCTAGGGCTACTTCACGCCCCGCCTCGATTTCTCCATAGAGGACGACACCCTGGTGGTCCGGGTCGATCCCGGGCCGCGCACCGTCATCGACCAGGTGAATATCGATATCGTCGGCGGCCTGGACGAGGACTTCCGCCGTTCCCTGGTTGCCGGCTGGCCCCTGGGCGTCGGCCAGCCCTTCCGCCAAGCCGACTGGTCCGCCGCCAAGCAGCAGGTGCTCTCCCGCCTGCTGGGCCATGGCTACGCCGGCGCCAGCCTGGCCTCCAGCCGGGCCGACATCGATCCGGACAGCGGCAAGGCCCGGCTCCAGGCCACCTATGAGGCCGGCCCCGCCTACCGTTTCGGCCCCCTGAAGATCGAAGGGCTGTCCCGGTATCCGCCGGAACTGGTGGATCGCTACAACCGCTTCGTCGTCCCCGGGGAGCCCTACCGGGAGGACCGCCTCACCGCCCTGCAGAACGCCCTGCAATCCTCCCCATACTTCTCCTCGGTCCAGGTGACGCTGGGCGAGCCCTCCGCCCCCGCCCCCGACGGCACGGTCACCGCCCCGGTGCGGCTTCAGGTCCAGGAGAAGAAGCCCCACCGGGTGGCCTTCGGGGTGGGCGCCAGTTCCAACACCGGCGCCCGGGTGGAGACCAACTACCACACCGCCGACCTCTTCCGGAACGCCTGGGAGCTGGACACCGGCATCCGCCTGGAGCAGAAGCGGCAGATTGCCTACGGGGACATCTTCCTGCCGCCGAGCGAGGGCAATTACCGCCTCAGCTTCGGCGCCCTGACCGAACACACCCTGATCCAGGGCCTTGCCACCGAGCGCGTCGCCCTCGGCGCCCAACGGATTCAGCAGCGGGGCTCGGTGGAAATGCGCCTATCCCTCAACTGGCAGGAGGAGCGGCGCCGCCCCGAGGGTGCTCCGCCCACCCTCAACCGGGCCCTGGTGCCCGACGGCATGTGGACCTGGCGGCAGATCGACAGCCTCATCGCCCCCCGCCAGGGCTTCGTCCTCCAGGCACGGATCGGGGGCGCCTCCCGGGCCGTACTTTCGGACCGGGACTTCGTGCGCCTGTACGGCCGCTACCAGCAGTTCCTTCCCGTCGGCCGGCGGGACGTCTTCACCTTCCGGGCCGAGCTGGGCCAGACCATCGCCCAGACCCGCCAGGGCATCCCCCAGGAATACCTGTTCCGGGCCGGTGGCACCAACTCGGTCCGGGGCTATGCCTACCAGAGCCTGGGGGTGAAGGAAGGCTCGGCCGTGGTGGGCGGCCGCTACCTGGCCACGGCCAGCGCCGAGTACACCCATTGGCTCAATGAGCGCTGGGGGGTGGCCGCCTTTGTGGATGCGGGGGACGCTACCGATACCCTCAAGGGCTTTCGCCCGGCGGTGGGCTACGGCCTGGGCGCCCGCTGGAAGAGCCCGGCCGGCCCGGTGGCCGTGGACCTGGCCTACGGCCAGCGCAGCGACCGGCTGCAACTGCATTTCTCCCTGGCCATCCCGTTCTAGGCGTATGGATACCCCCCCGGACGCCCCGCAGCCGGCCCCCCCACGGCGCCCGGCAAGGCGGATGGCCGCCGGCCTGGCGGCCCTGCTGCTGGGGCTGGCCATCCTGGGCGGGACGGTCTGGTGGTTGGCCGCCACCGAAAGGGGGCTGGCCGCGGCCTGTTCCCTGGTCGGTAAGCTGAGCGGCGGGCGGCTCGCTCTCATCCCCCCCGGCGGCACCCTCGCCGGCCCTCTGCGCCTCCATGAAGCGACCTGGGAAAGCAGCGGACTCTCCATCCATATCCAGGACGCCAGCCTGGACTGGTCGCCTGCCGACCTGCTGCACCGCCGCCTGACCATCGCCCGCCTGGAGGCCGCGACGGTGCGCATCACCCCCGCCCCTAACAAGGAAGCGGCCGCGCCGCCGGCCAGCCTGCGCCTGCCGGTCGCCGTCCAGGTCGGCGAATTCCGCATCGGCCGCCTGGAGCGGGGGGATACCCTGCTGGCCGAGGGCATTTCCGGCGCCCTGGACAGCGACGGAGCTCGCCATCGCCTTTCCCGCTTCCAGGCCCGCGCCCATGAGGTTGCCCTGTCCGGCGAGGGAGAAATCGCCGGCGACAGCCCTTTTCCCCTCCGGGCCCGGATCGCCGCCGCCAGCCAATGGGCGGGGCATGCCTTCTCCCTTTCCTTGCAGGCCCAAGGCAAGCTGGAAGCCATCGACCTTTCCGGCCAGGCGACCGGCGCCCTGGCCGGCACGCTGACGGCCCAGGCCACCCCCTTCGCCCCCCAGCCCTTCCAGCGCCTGCAAGCGCACGTCAAGGGAATCGATCCCGCCGCCTGGCTGGCCGGCGCCCCCCAGGCCCGCCTCGACCTGGATGCCGACCTCCTGCCCCGGCTGGATGGGGAATGGCGGGTGGAAGGGCCCTTTGCCGTCGTCAACCGGGAGCCGGGCCGGCTGTCCGACAAACGCCTGCCCATCCAGCGTGTGGCGGGGCGGGTGGCCTGGCAGGGCGATCGTGCCGAGTTCACCGGCCTGGAAGCCGCCCTGGCCGGCGGCGGCAGCCTCATGGGCCACGGCCGCCTGGCCGGCAAACAGGTATCCCTGGAACTGGTCGCCAACCGCCTGGATGCCGCCCTGCTCCACCCGAAACTGCGGCCGACCCGGCTGGCGGGCCCCATCAGCGTCCGGGCCGGGCCGGAAGCGCAGAGCCTGGCGGCCGACCTGGCCGATCCCCGTTTCCGCCTCACCGCCCGGCTCAATCGCCAGGGCAGCCGGGTGGAGGCGGAAAGCCTGCGGCTCACGGCCGGCCCCGCCCGCCTCCAGGCCCAGGGCCACCTGGACATCGGCCCGGGCTACCGCTTTTCCGCCCGGGGCGAACTGGCCCGCTTCGACCCCAGCCGCTTCGCCCAGGTACCCGCCGCCAGCCTCAATGCCACCTTCGACGCAGCCGGCACCCTACAGCCCCGGCCGGTGGTAAGCCTGCGCTTCGACCTCCACGACAGCCGCTTTCGGAACCAGCCCCTGGCCGGCCGGGGCGAAGTGGAAGTGGACTGGCCGACGGTGCGCAGGGCGGACGTAGGCCTTGCCGGCGGTCCCAACCGCTTCACGGCCCGGGGCGCCTTCGGCCGGCCGGGGGACCGGCTGGATATCGCCATCGACGCCCCTGCCCTGACCCCCTATGGCATCGAAGGCGGCGTCCAGGGCGAGGTGCAACTGGCCGGCACCCCGGCCTCCCCGGCCGTCGGCGGCCGGCTCCAGGCCGTCCGCCTGGGCCTGCCGGGCATCGGGCGGGTTGAGGGCCTGACGGCCCAGGGCAAGCTGGGCCCGGGAGCGGAGGACGCCCTCGACCTCACCCTGAAGGCGGATCGCCTCGACCTGCCCGACCGCCCCACCGCCGCCCGGGACCTTTCTCTCCGGATAGAGGGCAGCCGGGCCCGCCACCAATTGCGGGCGGCCGCCACCCTGGATCGGCAGCGCCGAGTCGCCCTCGCCGCCGCCGGAGGACTCGGCGAGAAAGCCGGGAATCTGCTGTGGACCGGCGAGCTTCGGGAGCTGGCCCTGACGGCAGCCGATCCGGGCCAGAGCCTGCGCCTCGTCCAGCCGGCCCCGCTCCACCTTGGAACCCGGGAGTGGGCCCTGGGACCTGCGGAATTGGCTGGTTCCGAATGGCAGGGAAGGCTGTCGGCAAGCGCCTCCGGCGAACGACTCCATGTCGAGGCCCGCGGCCAGGGGGAGCGCCTTGGGAGCATCGACGCCCGCCTGGACGCCCGCCTCCAGGGCGCCTGGAGCCTGGCCCGGACCGCCCCCTGGGAGGGCCGGCTCAACCTGGCCGCCGCCGACATCGCCTGGCTCGGCCCCCTCCTGGGGGACGACTGGCGCACCGGGGGCCGCCTCCGGGGGGAACTGGCCTTGGCCGGCACCCCGTCCCGCCCCCTCCTCTCCGGCCAGATCCGGGGCGAGCAACTGGCATTGCGCATCCTCAGCCAGGGGCTGCAACTGGAGAACGGAACCCTGAAAGCCGACCTTACCGGCGAACGGGTGCAGGTGGCCGAGCTTGCCTTCGACAGCCGGCTGCAGCCCCTGCCCCGGGCCGTGGCCCGGTCCGGAGACGACCTCGCCCGGCTGACCGCCACGCCCGGCCGGCTGGCGGTGAAAGGAGAAATTCAGCTAGGCGGCATCGAGCGGGCCGCCGAAACCGAGCGGGGTTTCCTGGACCTGCGCCTGGATCGGGTCGGGGTCCTGCAGCAGGCGGACCAATGGGTAGCGGTTTCCGGCTCCGGGCGGTTGCGCTGGCAGGGCGCCGCCCTGGGGGCCGAGGGGAAGCTGGCGGTGGATGCGGGGTACTGGGAATTGGCCCGGCTCGGCACCCCCAAGCTGTCCGACGACGTGGTGGTGCACCGGAAAGCCTCGGAGGGCGAAGCCCCGCCGCCCCCCACCCGGCCCCGGCTGGACCTGGATATCGAAACCGACCTGGGCCCCCGCTTCTACTTTTCCGGCTTCGGCCTGGAGAGCCGGCTGGCGGGCAGCGTCCGGCTCAAGGCGGCCGGCCAGGACCTGCCCCGGGCCACCGGCACCATCCAGACGGTCGAGGGCAAATTCGACGCCTACGGCCAGAAGCTATCGGTGGAGCGGGGGATCATCAATTTCCAGGGCTTCCTGGACAACCCGACCCTCAACGTCCGGGCGGTCCGCAAGGGCCTGCCGGTGGAGCCCGGGGTGGAGGTCACCGGGCCGGTGAAGAAGCCGGTGGTGCGTCTGGTCTCCGACCCGGAATTGCCGGAGGCGGAAAAACTCTCCTGGCTGGTGCTGGGCCACGGCTCGGAGCAACTGGGGAGCAACGACGCCTCCACCCTCTTGAACGCCGCCACCGGCCTCCTGGGGCGGGAGTCTTCCGGGGGCGTGGTGCAGCAGTTGCAGCGCCGCCTCGGCATCGAGGACTTCGGCGTCCGCCAGGGGCAGCTGGGCGACCCCGGGGGGCGCCAGGCTACCAGCCGGGTAGCCAGCAGCAGCGGGTTTTCCGGCACTGCGCCGGCCACGACGGGCAGCCAGATCGTCAGCGTCAGCAAGCGCCTGTCCGCCAACGCCGTGCTCTCCTACGAGCAGGCCCTGGGGCGGACGGAAAACATCGTCAAGCTCACCGTGAACCTTACCCGCCGGCTGTCGGTGGTGGGCCGCACCGGCAGCGACAACGCCATCGATTTGTTCTACACCTTCAGTTTCGGGAAATAGAGCCAGGGACGGCATACATCCCCATCCCTCCTTCCATGACAAATGCCCATTCCGGCAAAATTTCCCTTATCATAATTCATATACCCATTCGTGATTCATGGGTTTGCAATGCCCATGGCTGCGGCGTTTTGCAGGGGAGCCGAAGCGATCATTGAATCTTTTCCCTTGCATTGGCAATTCAGGACGACTAATGAACCGTTTCAAGCAGCTTTCCCTGGCAACCAGGCTGGCGGTCCTTGCCGCCGCCATCGTGCTCATCGTGACCCTGGTGCTGGCCCTGGTGGTGAACCAGCAGCTCACCCGCTTCGCCCTCGACAGTGCCCATGAGGACTTGAAGCGCCAGATCGAGTCCGTCCGGGCCCTGCTCGACCTGTCCTACGACGGTGAGAAAGCCCGCGCCGAACGCCGCCTGCAGCAGACCGTCCGCCTCTACAACGGTCGGCTGGAGCGCCGGGAGGAGACGGTGGCGGCCGGGGACACCACGGTGCCTGTCCTCAAGCTCAATGGCGAAACCCTGAACGGCAACCACAGCCGGGCCGAGGAGTTCTTCGCCCAGAACGACCTGGACAATGTCCTGATGGTGCGCAAGGGAGACGAGTTCTACTATATTTCCGGCGTCCTCTACGGCAAGCCTGCCACCCCCCTGATGGGCAAGAAGCTCATGCCCTCCGTCCGGGTGGACATGCGCCAGAAGCTGCTGGCCGGCGAATCGGTGATCGACCTTGCCCTCCGGGACGGCAAGTACGTCATGGTAGGCTACGCGCCCCTCAAGGACGCCCAGGGCCAGGTGATCGCCGGGGTGGCCATCCGCCTCGACCTGGAAAGCGCCGGCCTGCGGACCCTGCGGGAGCAGATGCGCCGGATCCGGATCGCCAAGACCGGCTACCTCTACGCCGTCGCCCAGGAGCCCAACTCCGAGGCGGTGCGTTTCGCCCTTCACCCCAAGCTGGAAGGCAAGACCGACGCCGACCTGCCGGACTACGTGAAGGCCGTCACCCGCGCCCAGATCAAGGCAAAGGAAGGCCGCCTGACCTACGACTGGCCCACCGCCGACGGCAAGATGGAGCAGAAGATGATGGTCTACATCTACTCCGACAAGTGGGACTGGGTGATCGGCGCCACCGGCACGGTGGCCGAATTCACCGAGGATGCCCTTAAGGTGCGCAACCTGTTGATGGCGGCCTCGGCCGCTTCGGGTCTCCTCATCATGGCCATCCTCATCTTCGCCCTCAAGCGCGGCCTGGCCCCCCTGGAGGGCGTCCTCGCCGGCCTCAGGGAGGTGGAGCGGGGCAATGTGGGCCATCGCTTCCCCGAAGGCCCCGCCGGCAGCAAGAATGAGATCGACGTGCTGTCCCACGAGTTGAACGCGACCCTTTCCACCCTGGGCAACCTGATCCGCAATATCGCCGACGCCACCCAGGAAATCGACCGGAGCGCCCGCCAGCAGGAAAGCTCTTCCGGCCAGGTGGCCACGGCCTCGGAACAGCAGAGCCACGCGGCTTCCAGCATGGCCAGCGCCGTGGAGGAGCTGTCTGTGAGCATCAATCAGGTGGCCGACCACGCCCGGGAGGCTGCCCAGACCGCCACCGAAGCCCAG
The DNA here is from genome assembly GCA_050259815.1 of Actinomycetota bacterium. Taxonomy (GTDB): domain Bacteria; phylum Pseudomonadota; class Gammaproteobacteria; order Burkholderiales; family Rhodocyclaceae; genus JAGTRP01. The sequence continues at coordinate 22,991 of JBLNBI010000416.1, forward strand.
GAGAATTCCGCCCGGGGCCGGCAGGTGGTGGAAGCCGCCCTGACCGACCTCCAGCAACTGGCCCGGGAACTGAACGCCACCGCCGAGCGGGTGGTGGACCTGGGCGCCAAGTCCGCCGAGATTTCCCGCATCGTCCATGTCATCCGGGAAGTGGCCGAGCAGACCAACCTCCTGGCGCTCAACGCCGCCATCGAGGCAGCACGGGCCGGCGAGCAGGGCCGGGGCTTCGCGGTGGTGGCCGACGAGGTCCGGAAGCTCGCCGAGCGCACCGGCCAATCCACCCAGGAAATCGCCGCCATGATCACCTCCATCAGCGCCGAGACCCGGGACGCCGCCGAGCAGATGCAGGCGGTCCGCACCCGCATGGATGCCGGCATGGCCCACATCAACGGCATCAGCGACGTGCTGGCCAGCATCAACGACCGCAACGGCCGCGCCAGCGAGGTCATCCGGGATATCGCCGCCGCCACCCACGAGCAATCCAGCGCCAGCGGCGACATCGCCCGCCAGGTGGAACAGATTTCGGAAATGGCGGAGAGCAACGCCAGCACCTCCGGCGACAACCGCCAGCTGGCTGCCGGCATGAAGGACCTGGCAGCCCAGCTGCGCCAGTCGGTTTCCCGCTTCCGTACCTGATTGTCCTAGCCCGGAACCCGGCCGAAAGCCGGGCTCCGGACCGGGTCAATCGCGCCCCAGGTGGGCTTCGGCCTCGGCGTGGTTCTCGTAGATGTGGGGCGCAACGGCCCGGCGGGACAGGGCCTCTCCCAGCTTCATGCGCAGGAAGGAGCTGGTGGTGTAGCGGGTGACGCCGATGTAGTGGCGGTCCATGATGCCCTTCACCATGCCGATGTAGTCGTCCACCAGCTCCGGGACGATGGAGAAGCGGTCGTAATTCACGATGGCGTTCACCCGGTGGCCGATGGGTGCCAGCCGCAGCTCCACCGCCGCTTCGATGCGCCGGATGTCGTCGGCGTCCCGCACCGCCAGCCCCTCGAAATTGACGAAGAAGCGGTTCTGCACCGGATCGTAGGACAGCCGGTCCTCCAGGGGCATTTCCAGGAGTTCCGGGCGGATGCCCATGGGCTCGTCCCGGAAAATGCGCTCGTCCATGAGCCTGGGCGGCGACTTCATGACCGGGACGAAATCCATGCGGTCCAGGATATCCCGCTGGAGATCGACCCCCGGGGCGATCTCCGTCAGCTCCAGGCCATCGCTTCCCAAACGGAAGACGCAGCGTTCGGTGACATAGAGCACCTCCCGCCCCCACTTGGCGGCCTGGGAGCCGCTGAAGGTGCGGTGTTCCACCTCCTGGACGAACTTTTTCGCCTGGCCGTCCTGGAGGATGCGGAGCTGGCCGTCTTCCAGGGAAATCTCCAGGTCGCCGGCGGTGAAGGTGCCGACGAAGACCACCTTCTTGGCATTCTGGGAAATGTTGATGAAGCCCCCGGCCCCGGCCAGCCGCGGGCCGAACTTGGAGACGTTCAGATTGCCCTCCCGGTCCGCCTGGGCGAGCCCCAGGAAGGCGATGTCCAGGCCGCCGCCGTCGTAGAAATCGAACTGGCTGGGCTGGTCGATGATGGCCTGGGTGTTGATGGCGGCACCGAAATTGAGCCCGCCGGCCGGGATGCCGCCCACCACCCCGGGCTCGGCGGTGAGCGTCAGGAGGTCGATGATGCCCTCCTCCGCAGCTACGTTGGCCACCCCCTCCGGCATGCCGATCCCCAGGTTCACCACGGCGTTGGCTTTCAACTCCAGGGCGGCGCGGCGGGCGATGATCTTCCTTTCGCTCATCCCCATGGACGGGATGGTGGACATGGGCACCCGCAGTTCGCCGGAGAAGGCCGGGCTGTACTGCTCGATGAAGGTCTGCATGTGGTACTCGGGCTTTTCGGCCACCACCACGCAATCCACCAGGATGCCCGGAATCTTCACCTGGCGGGCATTGAGGGTGCCCCGCTCGGCGATGCGTTCCACCTGGGCGATGACGATGCCCCCGGAGTTGCGGGCCGCCATGGCGATGGCCTGGGCCTCCAGGGTCAGGGCCTCCTTTTCCATGGTGACGTTGCCGTCCGGGTCGGCGGTGGTGCCGCGGATGATGCCCACATGGATGGGGAAGGCCTTGTAGAACAGGTAATCCTCGCCGTCGATTGCCATCACCCGGACGATGTCGGCGGTGGTCCTGTCGTTCAGCTTGCCGCCCCCGAAGCGGGGATCGACGAAGGTGCCCAGCCCCACCCGGGTCAGGGTCCCCGGCTTGCC
>JBLNBI010000417.1:0-10071 GCA_050259815.1 Actinomycetota bacterium
CCGGGCCTGGACCATCGTCGATGGGGCGGCCTTCGGCGATTCCGACGTGCGCTCCGCCACCCGGGTTGCCCTGATCGGCGCCACCGCCGCCAAGAACCTGTTCGGCGACGAGAGTCCGGTGGGCAAGACCCTGCGCATCCAGCAGAGCCCCTTCGTGGTGGTCGGCCTCCTGGGCAGCAAGGGCCAGAACCTGGACGGCCGGGACCAGGACGACACGGTGATCATTCCCCTGACCACAGCCCAGCGCAAGGTATTCGGCACCCCCTTCCAGGGGGCGGTGCGCATGATCATGGTCCAGGCCGCCTCCGACGAGGCGATGCCCATGGTCGAGAAGGGCATCGAATCCCTGCTGCGGCAGCGCCACCGGCTGCGGGAAGGCATGGAGAACGACTTCTACCTGCGCAACCTGTCGGCGGCGGCGGATTCCCAGGCGGAGACGACCCGCACCATGTCGGTCCTGCTCGGCGCCATCGCCTCGGTGTCCCTGCTGGTGGGGGGCATCGGCATCATGAACATCATGCTGGTGTCGGTCACCGAACGGACCCGGGAAATCGGCATCCGCATGGCCATCGGCGCCCGGGAGCAGGACATCCTCAGCCAGTTCCTCCTGGAGGCCATCATCATCTCCGTGGCTGGCTGCTTCATCGGCCTGGTCCTCGGGGTCGGAGTGGCCCTGCTGGTGAATGCCATCACCAACATGGTGGTGGTCATTTCCGGCACGTCGGTGCTGGTGGCCTTCGCCGTGGCGGCGGGGGTCGGGGTGTTCTTCGGCTTCTACCCGGCCCGCAAGGCGGCCAGGCTCGATCCTATCGAAGCGTTGCGCTATCAGTAATCGAGGGAGCCCGTGTCGATTTCCCGCCATTCCCCGTCGATGAGTCCTTCGATGGGGCGGAAGCGGGTCTTGTAGGCCATCTTCCGGCTGTTGCGGATCCAGTAGCCCAGGTAGAGGTAGGGTAGCCCCAACTTCATGCACTGCTGGGCCTGCCACAGAATGTTGTAGGTGCCGAAGCTGGCCCCCGGAATGTCCGGGTCGAAGAAAGTGTAGACCGACGACAGCCCGTCTTCCAGGAAATCGATCAGGCTGACCATGCGCAACTGGTCCCCCTCCGAGAACTCGATCAGCCGGGTATCCACGTGGCTCTGGAGCAGGAAGTGGGCGTACTGCTCGTGGCTGTCCTCATCCATGCCGCCCCCGGCGTGGCGGGTGGCCTGGTAGCGGGCGTAGAGTTCGTAATGGGCGTCGAAGAAGGCGAGGGGCAGCTCCCGCACCGTCAGGTTGCCATGCCGCCGCTGGCTGCGGCGCTGGCTGCGGTTGGGCTCCAGGCGGGCAACGGGCAGGCGGACGGGGACGCAGGCGCTGCAGCGGTCGCATTGGGGCCGGTAGGTGAAGACGCCGCTGCGGCGGAAGCCGACCCGCACCAGACGGCTGTAGACCGAGGCGTTAATGAGGTGGGTCGGTGTCGCCACCTGGGAGCGGGCCATGCGGCCGGGCAGGTAGCTGCACGGATAGGGCGAGGTGGCGTAGAACTGCAGGAGCGAGAAGGGCAGGTCGCTGTCGTTCAGGTGTGCCATGGCGTATCCCAGTCGAAAGAAGCCCCGGAAGACGGCCAGGGACCGCGCCCACGGGGTTGAGCCGTCAGCTTGTACAAGCCCTCCAGGAATTCGCGGCGGCTTATTTCTCGGCCCCCCAGGGACGCAAGATGTTCCGTCCGCATCTGGCAGTCGATCATGCCGAACTTTTCTCGGGACAAGTGACGGACAAGATGGGCGAAGGCAATCTTCGAAGCGTCGGTCCGGCGGGAAAACATGGATTCGCCATAAAACATGTTCCCGATGGCCAGCCCGTACAGGCCTCCAGTGAGATTGCCTTCTTGGTACGTTTCGACAGAGTGGGCCCAACCGAGTTCATGGAGGCGGATGTAGGCCTCCCGCATGTCATCGGTGATCCAGGTCCCGTCCTGGCCGGGGCGCGGGGTCTGGGCGCAGGCTTCGATGACGCCGGCGAAGTCGGTATCGAAGCGCACCTCGTAGTCGCCCTTGCGCAGTACGCGGAGCAGCGACCGGCGTAGCCGGAACTCCCCGGGGAAGAGCACCATGCGCGGGTCGGGGCTGTACCAGAGGGGAAAGCCGTTCAGGGTGCCCCAGGGAAAGACGCCGCGCCGGTAAGCGTCCAGTATCCGTTCCGGGGAAAGCCCGCCGCCGATGGCGAGCAGCCCGCCCATGTCCGAGCGGGCCGACTCGACCGACGGAAAGGGGTCAAGGGGCCCGAGAAAAGGAATCATGGAGCGGCGGCATGGCTGGACATCGGGCCATTATAGATGCCTGGGGCCACCCGGGGCTTTTCTACCAGCCGGTCGAAACCAGGTGCAGGGGCTCCTCCTTGTGGGGCGGCCAGCTTTCCGCAACCGGCGCCGGGGCGGCAAAACGCTGGACGATCTTGTCGGCCGAGAGCACGATCAGAATCCGGCGCTCGCCATCGCTGGACAGGGGCTTCACCAGGCTCTCAATCAGGGACTGGCCGTCGGCCATCATTTCCGGGACCGCCTCGATGCGGGCGGCGGCGATCTCGGCAATCTCTCCCAAATTGTCCACCAGGATGCCGAAACGCATCTGGTGCCGCGGGGGCTTGAGCACCAGGATCTGGCGCTTGCCGGTGCCGGTCCTACCCCGCCGCCGCTCCTGGTTCGGGCGGGTGGCGGCCAGGGTCCCGGAAAGGTCGAAGACGGTGATGGCCTGGTCTTCGAACATCTGGCAGCCTGCCACCCATTCCGGCGTTCCGGGCATCGGCGTTAGATGGTCGGTATCGACCGCGGCCACTACCGACGAGGGGCGCAGGCCGTACCAGTTGTGGCTGATGTAGAAGCTCGCGATGTCCACCGCATCGGTGCCGCGCACCGGCGGCTGGGCTGGGCGGGATTCGACGGCGCGGCGGGCGGATGCCCTGCCTTCGGCGACGATGCCGTCGGAAAGGGGGGTGAAGACCAGGGCGACCACGTCCTCCATCAGGCTGGGCTCTCCGTCTGCCCGATATTCCCGGTAGCCGGCGCTCAGGCAGGAACCCACCGCATAGTAGCGGCCGCCATGGACCACGATGTTGGCATGGATTTCGCCGCGCTGGAGTTCGAGGAATTCCCGGGGGGCGTCCAGCCGGGACCCGGGCGCCAGGGCCGGATCGGTGCTGGAGATGACCTGGCCGCTGCTGGAGGCGAAGACGGCAAAGGCCCCCGGCACCGGCTCGCCGTTTTCCTGCCGGGGCAGGACGTAGGCCAGCATGGCCTTGAACTGGGACGTGGCGTCGAAGACGATGGCGATGCCCCCGACCGGCTCGTTGTTGGCCGGACGGCGGATCGCCGCCGTAAAGACGTAGGTGGGCAGGCCGGCGTAGAGCCCGGTTTCCGAGAAACTGGAGACGAGGTAGGACTGGGCGTCCTTCAGTCCCAGGGTCTGGCGGACCCAGCCTTCGCCGAGGGGCTTGCCGACGAAATCGTTGTAAGCGGGGTTGGAGACGGCGACAACCCGGCCGACCGCGTCGAAGATCAGCAGGTTGCTATAGACCGTGTAAAGGGAGTTGATGCGGCGGAGAACCTCGGTCAGGCGGCTGCGCTGGGTCGCGTCCGCCAGGTCGGCGGCAGCCAGTTCTAAGCGGAACTCCTGGGTCAGGGCCCACCAGCGGCAATCGTTGGCCCGCTCGTACAGGTTGCGGTCCATGATGTCGATGGCCAGCGCCGCCTGGGTGCCGCAATCGAACAGCACCGACGACATCACCGTCTTGTAGAGATTGGTGGTCGACTCGCTGAAAACGTTGCGGGTCCGGGCGCCGGTGCTTCCGATCTCCCGGAGCAGCACCTTGGCAAATTCGGAATTGTGGATGTCGCTGTCCCGGGCGAGCCAGATGTTCCCATTCCATACGGCCCGGTTCAGCTCCTGCTGGATCGTCGTGGCCCGGACGGGAATGTCCCGCAGTTCCTGGGGGAAAAGGGTGGCGACCTCGATTACGTCCTGGAGGAAGTCTCCCGGCACCGCCTCCAGCTCCGGCGCTTCCGAAATGTCGAAGGCGTGATTGAGGGGCGCCAGAGCATGTCCGACCCAGCCGGGGCCGCCGTAGCCCTGGTAGGGATGCGCCTTGCGGGTCGTGGCGAGGTACTCCCGGCCGGCGAAGCGGATGATTTCGCAGGCGCCGTCGGCGATGGCCTCAAGCCGGGAGCCGATGGGTAACTGGTAGGGATCGCTGCTGGCGATGACCCGGTTGTCGCCATCCAGCAGGGTGATCACGTTCCAGTCGTCCTCCGCCACCAGGCTTTCGAAAATGCGGCGGCATTCGTCCTGGAAGCGGAAGCAGAGGCAGAGAACGCCCACCGGGTGGCTGCCGTCCATCGACATCACCCGGTAGGCGTAGATCAGGGGGCTCTCTTCGTTCGGGAGCAGGTCCACCGGCCGGAAGATTTCCACATAGCCTTCGGTGGTGGCCAGGGCCTCGCCGACCAGGGAATCGGCAGTGCGCGCAACCGGATTGCTCCGGTCCAACTGGGCCAGCACGTCGCCCTGGGGAGAGAGGAGGATGATGTTGTGGTAGACGGAGTACTTCTTCACGTACTCGGAGAAGTGGGTGTGCAAGGCCGACAGTCGGTCCGGATCGTTCCGGGTTTCCGGGGCCGCTTCAGCGGCGTCGGCGAAGGAGCAGACGAGGGTATCGGTGGCCAGGAAGCCGATGTCGGCGGTCCGCTCGAACAGGTTCCGCGTCAGCACGTCGATGGCCACCTGGGCGCAGGAGCCCAGGTTCAGGGTCGCCTTCTTGTAGTGCTCCCTGGCCAGTTGCTCCAGGAGCACGCTGGCCAGGCGTTGGAAGTCCTGGCGCATGCTCGTGATGTCCGTCCCTGCGCCGAGGAGCTGGCCGAGGAGGGTCAGGTTGTCGTAAACGGCCTGGATTTCGCCCAGGCGCTTCTGGTCCGGGATGAGCGCTCCCATGAAGCGGGATAGATAGTCCAGGTCGGCCTTGGCATAGGATTTCTTGCGCTTTCTCATGATTCCTCTGTTGGCGGGTCTTGTTCGGAGATGTTGATGTCTCCGGTCAAGCAAGAGGAATGCCGGCTGAGTCAGTGCAATGTAATACTTTGATGCAATTAAGATTTCCCGGGATGGCTGGGCGTTGGTTGCTTCCGGTTATGGTGCGGCGCCCGATGTTGGTGCATGAAATGGGCGGTCCTGACGGGCTGCACGGCGATGGTGCATTGACGGCCCCGGGGGAACCGGGAAATACCAAATCGGCAGGGGCCTGGGGGACCCTGCCGATGAACCGGAACGATCTGCGGGATTAGTTGGAGATGATGCGGCGGGCGCCGTTGTAGCGCTTGACCCAGTAGCTGCTGTCCATCTTCTCGACGCGGACTTCGGCACCAGCCCGGGGGGCGTGCAGGAAATAGTTGTCGCCCATGTAGATGCCGACGTGGGAGAAGGCGCGCCGCATGGTGTTGAAGAAGACGAGATCGCCCGGTTTGAGGTCCTTCCAGTCGACCTGCTGGCCGACTTCACTCATTTCCCTGGCGGAGCGGGGCAGGAGCATGCCGACCGTGTCCTTGAAGACCAGACGGACGAAGCCGCTGCAGTCGAGTCCGCTGTCTTCATTGTTGCCGCCCCAGCGGTAGTTGATGCCCACCAGCTTGAGGCCCTGCAGGATGACATCCTGCGCGGCATTGGTGTAACGTTCAAAGAACGTCGGTTGGTCGTCACTATTCTTGTGCTGCTCAACTGCCTGGGCTCCGCCGCAGAACAGGGCGGAGGCCAGAAGAATAGGGGTCAGAATTTTTAGCATGGGGCGGAATTTAGGCCAAAAGTAACATACTGTAAAGACCCTATTTCCAAGGCAGCTATAGGCACGATAGCTTCCTGATCCATAATTATCCCGTCAGCACGGCGTTTTTGGCCAAATGACGTATGGATTTTAGTTGGGGCCGGGGATGTGGGCGTCCCTTCCTATAATTGGTAATTATTAATACAATTTGAGACGAGGAGAAGAATGAGTCCATTCAAGGCACTGCTGATCGAAGAAAAGGACGGACAAACCACCTGCGGTTTCACCCAGATGGACGAGAGCCGTCTGGATGCCGGCGAGGTGACCATCCGGGTGGCGTACTCTAGCGTCAACTACAAGGATGCCCTGGCGGCCACCGGGGCCGGCCGGATCATCCGCCGTTACCCCTGTGTCGGTGGCATCGACCTCGCTGGTACTGTGATCGCCAGCACCGATGATAGGTTCAAAATCAATGACCCGGTCATCGCCACCAGCTTCGATATCGGCGTCGCCCACCACGGCGGTTATGCCGAAGTGGCGCGGGTTCCGGGCGATTGGGTGGTGCCCCTGCCCGCCAATCTGAGCCTCTTCGAAGCCATGGCCCTCGGCACCGCCGGTTTCACCGCCGCCCTGGGCATCGTCCGCATGGAAGAGAACGGCCTCAAGCCCGCCAACGGCCCGGTCATCGTCACCGGCGCCACCGGCGGCGTCGGCAGCCTCGCCGTCGATATGCTGGCCAACCTGGGCTACAACGTCACCGCCTTTACCGGCAAGGAAAGCGAAGCCGACTACCTGCGCAAGCTGGGCGCTTCCGAAATCATGCTGCGCAGCAGCCTGGACTTGTCCAAGATCCGTCCCCTGGACCGGGCCCGCTGGGCGGGCGCCGTGGATAACCTGGGGGGCGACGTGCTGGCCTGGATCGCCAGTACCATGCAGCAGGGCGGCACCATTGCCAGCATCGGCCTGGCCGCCAGCATGACCCTCAATACCACCGTGGCTCCCTTCATCCTGCGGGGCGCCTCCCTCCTGGGCATCGATTCCGGCTACATCGGCGAACCCTACCGCAGCGGCGTCTGGAAACGCCTGGCCTCCGACCTGAAGCCCCGGCACCTCCTGGAAATGACCCGCCGCATCGGCTTCGACGACCTGCCGGCCATCTTCCCCGAGTTCATCGCCGGCCGGGCCAAGGGCCGGGTCGTGGTGGAAGTCGGCGGAGAGTAGGCGTGTCCGGTCTGCCGCGTATCCTCGTTGTCGACGATTCGCGCATCGTGCGCGTTTCCCTGGTCAATCAGCTCAAGGGCCATTACGAGATCCGCGAGGAGGCCGACGGCGAAGCCGCCTGGCAGGTCCTGGTCCTGGACCACGACCTGCAGGCGGTCATTTCCGACCTCCAGATGCCCAAGCTGGACGGCTTCGGGCTTCTGGAGCGGGTGCGTTCTTCCAAGCTGCGCCGGCTCCAGCAGATTCCCTTCATCATGGTTTCCGGCGAGGAAACCGAGGAGGAGCGCCAGAAGGCCAAGGCCCTGGGCGTCTCCGATTTCCTGACCAAGGGTTCCGGGACGACCGAAGTCCTCACCCGCCTCGGCCACGTGCTGGCCCTCACCAAGGCCAAGCAGAACCTGGAAGAGAGCCGGGAACACATGGTCCAGGATCCGCGGACCGGCCTCTTCACCCGCAAGTACCTGGAGCTCCAGGCCGCCCAGGCCCTGTCCCACGCCGCCCGGCACGATACCCCCGTGAGCGTCATGGTTCTCGGGCTCGATCATTACCCGGCTGTCTGCGAGCGGATCGGCCAGGAAGCTGCGGAACAGCTGGGCAACCGGCTGGCCAAGATGCTGGCCGAAAAAATCCGGCGGGAAGACAGCCTGGGGCATTTCGAGAAGGGCCAGTTTGCCATCGTCTCCCCCGGCACTTCGCCGGCAACCTGCGCGGTTTTTGCCGACCGGGTCCGGCAGGCGGTGGAAGCGGCCCACGTGGCTTCCCACGGCCAGCGGGTGGCCTTGACGGTGAGTGTCGGCGTCGCTGCCGTGCCCGAGGATCGGGTCATGTCGGCGGGTGGGCTCCTGGATATTGCCGGCAAGCGCATGCAGGATGCGGCGCGGGCCGGCGGCAACCGGGTGGTGCAGGGTGGGGCGGGGCAGGTGCCCGTCGCACCCAAGGCTATCACCCTGCAGCAGGCCGTGGATCTGCTGAATGCGGGGCGGCCCGAGGCCGTCAAGCCTCACCTGTCAGTCCTGGGTAAGCAGCTTGGCCCATTGTTGCGGCTTCTGGACGAAGAATTGGAATTGGGGCTGCCTCTGGCGGACCTGGAGAAGAAGTTAGGCGAAGGGGCTCGCTAAATAACAAAAGCCCTGAATGTGTAACGTGTTGCAGGAAAATCAAGCAAGAGGGAGTCTTATGACGACGTACAAGGAGTTTCACCAGTATTCCATCGAGCATCCGGACGAGTTCTGGAGCGAGCAGGCCAAGCTGATCGACTGGCAGACGCCTTTCGAGAAGGTTTGCGACTTCTCCCGCCCGCCTTTCGCCAAGTGGTTCGTGGGCGGCAAGACCAACCTGTGCTACAACGCCGTTGACCGCCACGCTGCCAAGCGGCCGAACGATCGCGCCCTGGTCTACATCTCCACCGAGACCGACGAGGAGAAGGTCTACACCTTCGCCGAACTCCAGGCCGAGATCGAGCGTATGGCCGCCATCTACAAGAGCCTTGGCGTTAATAAGGGCGACCGCGTCCTGATCTATATGCCGATGATCGCCCAGGCCGCCTTCGCCATCCTGGCCTGCGCCCGCATCGGCGCGATCCACTCCGTGGTGTTCGGCGGTTTCGCCTCCGGTTCCCTGGCCACCCGTATCGACGACGCCAAGCCGGTGCTGATCGTCTCCTCCGACGCCGGCATGCGCGGCGGCAAGGCCGTTCCCTACAAGCACCTGCTGGACGAGGCCATCGAACTGGCCGAGAACAAGCCCGCCAAGGTGCTGATGGTGGACCGTGGCCTGGACAAGGGCTTCAACAAGGTCGAAGGCCGCGACGTGGATTACGCCACCCTGCGCGCCCAGCACATGGATGCCAAGGTCCCCTGCGAGTGGATGGAATCCTCCGATCCTTCCTACATCCTCTACACCTCCGGCACCACCGGCAAGCCGAAGGGCGTGCAGCGGGACACCGGCGGCTACGCCGTCGCCCTCGCCGCCTCCATGAAGCACATCTATTGCGGCTACGAAGGCGAAACCTACTTCTCCACCTCCGACATCGGCTGGGTGGTGGGCCACTCCTACATCATCTACGGCCCGCTGATCGCCGGCATGGCCACCGTCATGTACGAAGGCACCCCCCTGCGCCCCGACCCGGGCATCTGGTGGCAGATCGTCGAGAAGTACAAGGTGAACGTCATGTTCTCCGCCCCGACCGCCGCCCGCGTCCTCAAGAAGCAGGACCCGGCCTACATGCACAAGTACGACATCTCCAGCCTGCGCCACCTGTTCATGGCCGGCGAGCCCCTGGACCAGCCGACCCACGAATGGATCATGGGAGAACTGGGCATCCCCGTCATCGACAACTACTGGCAGACCGAAACCGGCTGGCCCATGCTCTCCGCCGCCCACGGCGTCGAGAAGACCAAGCTGAAGTTCGGTTCCCCGAGCTTCCCGGTCTACGGCTACAACCTCAAGATCTACCGCGAGGATGGTTCCGAGTGCGAGGCCAACGAAAAGGGCATCGCCGCCGTCGTGCCGCCGCTGCCGCCGGGCTGCCTGTCCACCGTCTGGGGTCAGGACGACCGTTTCGTTTCCACCTACTTCAGCCTCTTCAAGGAGCCGCTGGTGTACTCGTCCTTCGACTGGGCGATCAAGGATGAGGAAGGCTACTTCTACATCCTCGGCCGTACCGACGACGTGATCAACGTTGCCGGTCACCGTCTCGGCACCCGCGAGATCGAGGAGGCCATCCAGGCCCACCCGGCCATCGCCGAGGTCGCCGTGGTCGGCGTCGAGGACAAGCTCAAGGGCCAGATGCCCATGGCCTTCGCCGTGGTCAAGGATGCTTCCAAGGTGGCAACGCCGGAACTCCACAAGTCCCTGGAGAAGGAAGTCATGGGTACCGTCGATGGCATCCTGGGCGCCATCGCCCGTCCGGCCCGGGTGCACTTCGTCACCGGCCTGCCCAAGACCCGTTCCGGCAAGATGCTGCGCCGCTCCCTGCAGGCGCTGGCTGAAGGCCGCGATCCGGGCGATCTGACCACCATCGACGATCCCTCCACCCTGGAGCAGATCAAGAAGGCCCTGGC
>JBLNBI010000418.1:0-5234 GCA_050259815.1 Actinomycetota bacterium
GATCGACGTGGGCGATGATGGCGACGTTGCGGATGGGGCGAGCGGACATGGGGGAACGGCCTAAAGACTAAAACCCAACATTATAGCAGGCCGTTCCTGCTTCCCTAGGTCATTCTTCCCGATTGCGCATGAAATCGGCGGTATTGAAGAAGTTCTGCAGGAGCTTCTGGCGCAGGTCGGGGTCGATGCCGACGTCCTCCATGGCGAGCACCATGCACGCCACCCACTGATCCCGCTCCGCCTTGCCGATGGAGAAAGGCATGTGGCGAGCCCGCAGGCGGGGATGGCCGTGCTTCTCCACGAACAGGTCCGGGCCGCCGAACCAGCCGGAAAGGAACATGAAGAGCTTGTCCCGGGAGCCCTTGAGGTCGGCCGGGTGCATGTCGCGCAAAAGCTTGAACTGGGGGACGGTGTCCATCAGTTCGTAGAACCGGTCCACCAGGCGGCCGACCATAAACTCGCCGCCGATCAATTCGTAGGGAGTGACTGCTTTCATTGTTATTTCCTACAACGTTGTTTGGGGGTTGCGGGACGCTGGACGGCAGGCTTGCGGGCCATGGGCGCCCGCCCGCCTCCGGGCTGCCAGGCCGGTACCAACTGGTGCTTGCCGTTGCCGATGAGATCGGCCCGCCCCATGGCCTTGAGGGCCTCCCTGAGCAACGGCCAGTTCTCCGGATCATGGTAGCGCAGGAAGGCTTTCTGGAGCTTCCGCTGCCGGCCGCCCCGCACGGTCTCCACCGTCTCGCTACTCCGGGTGACCTTCTTCAGGGGGTTGCGCTCGCTGTGGTACATGGCGGAGGCCAGGGCCATGGGCGTCGGCAGGAAGGTCTGCACCTGATCCAAGCGGAAATTGTTGCGCTTCAGCCAGAGGGCGAGGTTCATCATGTCCTCGTCGGTGGTGCCGGGGTGGGCGGCGATGAAGTACGGGATCAGGTACTGCTCCTTCCCCGCCTCCCGGGAGGCCCGCTCGAAGAGCTGCTTGAAGCGGTCGTAGGCACCCATGCCCGGCTTCATCATCTTGGATAGCGGCCCGGTCTCGGTATGCTCCGGGGCGATCTTCAGGTAGCCGCCCACGTGGTGGGTGACCAGCTCCTTGATGTACTCCGGGGAGCGCACGGCCAGGTCGTAGCGCAGGCCGGAACCGATCAGGATCCGTTTCACCCCCGGAAGCGCCCTCGCCTTCCGGTACAGGGAGATGAGCTTGCTGTGGTCCGTGTTCATGTTCTCGCAGATGTCCGGATAGACGCAGGACAGCCGCCGACAGGACGACTCGATCTTCTCGTCCTTGCACTTCAGGTGGAACATGTTGGCAGTGGGGCCGCCCAGGTCGGAGACGGTGCCGGTGAAGCCCGGGGTCTTGTCCCGCATTTCCTCGATTTCCCGCAGGACCGAGTCCTCGGACCGGCTTTGGATGATGCGCCCCTCATGCTCGGTGATGGAGCAGAAGGTGCAGCCGCCGAAGCAGCCCCGCATGATATTGACCGAGAAGCGGATCATCTCCCAGGCCGGAATCTTGGCCTCGCCGTAGGCCGGATGGGGCCGGCGGGCGTAGGGCAGCTCGTAGACGCGATCCAGTTCTTCTGTGGTCAGCGGGATGGGTGGCGGATTGAGCCAGACATCCCGCTCCCCGTGGCCCTGGACCAAGGCGCGGGCATTGCCCGGGTTGGATTCCAGGTGGAAGGTGCGGGAGGCATGGGCGTAGAGCACCGGATCGTCCTTCACCTGCTCGAAGGACGGCATGCGGATGACCGTATGGGCCCGGCGCTCCCGGCGGGCCGCCACCCGCTCCTTGGGCAGGAGGCGCACTACCTGCTCCCCGGCAGGCGCCGCCTGCTGCTTGGCCGGTTCCATGGCGTAGGGATCGGGATGGGCGCCCACCGGACCCGGGGCATCCACCTGGGAGGAATCCATCTCCTCCCAGTCGTCGGAAGGCCGCCAACCGTGGGGCACCATGAAAGACGTCCCGCGCAGGTCGCGGATGGCGTCAATTGGTTCGCCCTTGGCCAGGCGGTGGGCCAGTTCCACGATGGCCCGCTCGGCATTGCCGAAAACCAGCATGTCTGCCTTGGAATCCGGCAGGATGGACCTCCGTACCTTGTCGGACCAGTAGTCGTAATGGGCGATGCGCCGCAGGCTGGCCTCGATGGAACCGATCACCACATTGGCGCTGGGATAGGCTTCCCGGCAGCGCTGGGAATAGACGATCACCGCCCGGTCCGGCCGCTTGTTGGGCTCGGCGTTGGGGGTATAGGCGTCGTCAGAGCGGATCTTGCGGTCGGAGGTGTAGCGGTTGACCATGGAATCCATGTTCCCCGCCGTCACTCCGAAGAAGAGGTTGGGCTTCCCCAGCTTCTTGAAATCGGCCGCCGAATGCCAGTCCGGCTGGCTGATGATCCCCACCCGGAAGCCCTGGGCCTCCAGCAGCCGGCCGACCAGGGCCATGCCGAAGCTGGGATGGTCGATATAGGCATCCCCGGTGACCAGGATGATGTCGCAGGAATCCCATCCGAGGATATCCATCTCGGCCCGGGACATGGGAAGGAAAGGCGCCTTGCCGAAACGGTGGGCCCAGAACTTACGGTACGAAAATAGGGGGACGGCCTGCTGCACAGCGATGATCTTTTTGGGGGAAACTAAGTAGAAACGGGCGGACCTTGGATTGTCTCATTGAACGGAAGTTCAAGCACCCGTCCGCAGAGCCAACAAGGGAGGCGCCTGCAGGAGGCGCGCCATGCCCAGCCAGCCCACCGCCACCGACAGGAGGGCCGTGGCGACGGCACCCAGGGGCAACATCCAGACATCGAAGCCGATATCCAGCTGGAAAGCCTTGCGGGCGATCACCTGGCCGACCACGGAAGCCCCGGCGGCGGCAATCAGCCCGGCCACGACGCCAACCATGGCCAGTTCGGTAAAGAGCGCCTGACGCAACTGGCCGCGCCGGGCGCCAAGGGCCCGCATGACTGAAAGCTCGTAGCGCCGCTCGTCGAAGGCGGTCACCAGGGCCGCATAGAGAACGATGCCCCCGGCCGCCAGGGTGAACAGGAAAATGAACTGGACGGCGCTCGCCACCTGCTCCATGACGGACTGGAGCTGGCGGAGGATCGCCGCCACGTCGATCACCGTCAGGTTCGGGAAACGGGCCACCAGCCCGTGGGTGACATCCTCGCCCCCGGCCGGCAGGTGAAAGCTGGTGATATAGCTGGCCGGGAATCGGTCCAGCACCCCGGGCGGGGTAAGGACGAAGAAATTGACCCGCATGGAATCCCAGTCCAGCTTCCTCAGCCCCACCACCTCCACGACGGAGGGCTCTCCGCCGATGACGAATTCCAGCTTATCCCCTACCTGGATACCCAGGGTCTTGGCCAAGCCTTCCTCCACCGAGGCCGATGGCTTGCCGGCCTCGCCGGTCCCGAACCAGCGTCCGGCCACCACCCGGTTGCCGGTGGGCAAGTCCGCCCTCCAGGAGAGGTTGAATTCCCGCTCGATCAGGCGCTGGGCCTGCTCGTCCTCGGGGTAGTCGGCGGCGCTCACAGCACGCCCTCCGATCCGCACCAGTCGCCCCCGGACCATGGGATAAAGCTCCGCCTGCACACCACCCGTCGCCAGCAGGCCGCGTACCGGCTCCACCTGCTCCGGCTGGACATTGATGATGAAACGGTTGGGTGCGTCCGGCGGCGTGGTGCGCTGCCAAGCGGTCAGCAACTCGGTACGGGTGACGGTGAGCAGCAGCATGGCCATGACCCCGAGGGCCAGGGCGGCGATCTGGACCGTGCTAGCCCAGGCGTGGCGTTCCAGGTTGGCCAGCCCCTGGCGCCAGCCGAAGCGCCCGGCGCCGCGCACCATGCCGAGAACTCGGACCAATCCCCGGGCGACCAGGACGAAGGCCAGCAGAGAGCCCGCGAAGCCGCCCACCGCATAGCTGCCCAGGCGCACGTCGCCGGCCATCCAGTACATGAGTCCCACCAGGAGAGCGAGACCCATGCCATAGCCGCCCAGGAAGCCCGGCCGGGGCGGCCCCAGCTCCCGGCGCAGGACCCGCAGGGTCGGCACCCGCTGCAACTGGAACAGGGGCGGCAGTGCGAATCCGAAGAGAAGTACTGCCGCCACCGCGCTCCCCTGCCCCACCGGCCACAGGGACGGGGCCGGCAGCGGAGTGGCGAGCAGGTTGGCCAGCCAAGCGTAAAGGACGAGATGGGCGCAGAAGCCCAACAGGCAGCCGATAGCCGCCGCCAGCAGAGCCAGCATGACGAAGAGGGAAATATGGAGCTGGACCAGCTGCCCCTGGGTCGCCCCCAGGCAGCGCATGACGGCGCAGGCGTCCAGGTGGCGCTGCATGTAGCGGCGGGCCGCCAGGGCCACCGCCACGGCGGCCAGGACCACGGTCAGCAGCGTGGCGAGCCCGAGGAAGCGATGGGCCCGTTCCAGGGCGGTGCGGATTTCGGGCCGGGCATTGCGGGCGTCTTCGATGCGCTCTCCGCGGCCCAAGCGCGGCTCGACCCAGGCGCGGAAAGCTTCCACCCCCGCCGGCTCCCCGGCCGCCAGGAGCCGGTAGCTGACCCGGGAGCCCACCTGGACGAGGCCGGTGGCCGGCAGGTCATCGATGTTCATCATGAGGCGGGGGGCGACGCTGAAGAAATTGATGCCCCGGTCGGGTTCCAGGGTGAGCACGGCCGCGACCCGCAGGGTGGCCTTGCCCAGGGTCAAGGAATCTCCCGGCTTAGCGGCAAGGGCAGTGGTCAGGCGTTCATCCAGCCAAATGGTGCCCGGGGCGGGCCCACCTTTGGCGGCCGAACCCGGCACGCCCTGCTTCGGCGCCGTCTGCAGGGTGCCGCGCAACGGGTAGCCGGAACTGACGGCCTTGATGTCCGCCAACTGGGCCTGGCCGTTGCCCTGGACCATGCTCGGGAATAGCCGCGTTTCGGCCCGCGCCAGGCCGCGCCGCTCCATTTCCTGGGCGATTTCCGGTTTCCAGGGATGGTCGGCGATGAGGAGCAGGTCCGCCCCGAGGAGCTGGTGGGATTCCCGCTCCAGCCCCTGGCGGATGCGGTCGGCGAAGAAGCTCACCGCCGTGGTGGCGGCGACCGCCACCACCAGCGCCAGGAACAGGAGGCGCAACTCGCCGGAACGGAATTCGCGGCCCAGGAGCCGCCCTGCCGCGCTGAACATCAGATCTCGCGCATCCTGTCCACCGCTTCCTCCACCCGGCGCACGGCGATGATCTCCAGGCCAGGAAT
>JBLNBI010000419.1:0-24505 GCA_050259815.1 Actinomycetota bacterium
AATCCCGTGGGCCGGGCCTGGCGGGAGGACGAACTCCGAGAGCTGGCAGACCTGTGCGAGCGCCGCGACCTCGTCGTCTGTTCCGACGAAATCCACTGCGGTCTGGTCCTGGACAAGGACAAGCGCCACATTCCCTTCGCCAGCCTGTCGCCGGAAATGGCCCGGCGCACCATCACCCTGATGGCGCCCTCCAAGACTTTCAACGTCCCCGGCCTGGGCTGCGCCTTCGCGATCATCTCCGAGCCGGGACTGCGGCGCCGTTTCAAGGCGGCCATGAACGGCATCGTGCCCCACGTGAATGTCCTGGGATTGCATGCTTGCGAGGCGGCCTACCGGGACGGCGGCCCCTGGCACGCCGAGCTGCTGGATTACCTGGCCGCCAACCGGGACCGGGTCGAGGCCGTGGTCGCCGGCCTGCCGGGCCTGTCCATGCCCCATGTGGAAGCCACCTACCTGGCCTGGATCGACGCCCGGGGACTGGGCGTGGACAATCCGGCGAAGCATTTCGAGAATTTTGGCCTGGGCCTGTCCGCCGGCGCGGATTTCGGCCGGGGTAGTGACTTTGCCGGCTGGGTGCGGCTCAATTTCGGCTGTACCCGTGCCACCCTGGAACAAGCCCTGTCCCGTCTCGGAGCCGCCTGCCGCCAGCCATGAGCCATTACGCCCTCGCCGTCCTCAGCCTCGCCCTGGCCCTGGTGGCCCAGTGTTTCGCCGCCGGCCTCATGACCTTCACGGCCCTGCGCCCCCCCTACCGGCGGGCCGCCATGCTCCTCGCCGTCGGGCTCTCGCTGCTGGCCCTGCACCACGCTTTCACTTTGGAACTGGCCCTGCACACGGGCATTTTCGACCTGCGCGAGTCCCTGCTGGCAGTCGGAGTTTCCGTCCTGTTGCTCTTCGGCCTGACCGGCTTCAAGCGCTAGGAATCTTGAACGCGCCGGCCTCGGTGACGATCCAGTCCAGGCGCTGGTCGTGGGGCTCGGGCCGGATGCTGTCCACCCGGTTCATCTCGAAGCCCACTCCCACCGCCAGCGGCCGGGGCGACAGGGCGGCCAGGGTGCGGTCGAAAAAGCCACCGCCGTAGCCGAGGCGGTAACCCTCCCCGTCGAAGGCGTTGAGGGGCAGGAGGATGGCATCGGGGATCAGCCAGTCCCCCTCGACCGGCATGGGAATGCCGTAACGGTCCGGTTCCAGGGGGGTATCGGCATCCCAGGCGCGGAAAGCCAAAGGCGATTCCTCGTTGATCACCACCGGCAGCGCCGCCCGAGCCCCCTGGCGGCACCACGCCTCCAGGGCCGCCCGCACGTCCGGCTCGTTCTTGATGGGCCAGCAGAAGGCCACCACCCCCGTTCCCAGGTGCGGCAATTGCTCCAGCAGGTGGGCCACGATGGCCGCCGAAAATTCGGCGTGCATGGCGGGAGCCAAGGCCTGGCGCCGTTCCACCATGTCGCGCCGCAGCACCCTCCGCCATACCGTGCTATTGTCGACGGGGTTTGTCCTTGCAGTCTTTTTCACCGCACCAATCTAGCATGAAGTTCCGGGTTCTCGTTCTTTCCCTTTTCCTCGCCTCCTCCGTTTTCGCCCAGGACAGCCGCGACACGGCTTTCCTCATTGCCCGCGACGCCTTCCGTGCCGGTGACTACGTCAAGCTCGAACGGGCTGCCGCCCAGGTGGGCAGCGGCCATGATCTGAGCCCCTACGTCGAGTACTACCAGCTGCGGATGAACCTGGAACAGTCCGACCCCGCCACCATCAAGGGATTCCTGGACCGCTACGAGGGCAGCTACGTGGCCGAGAAGCTGCGGGGCGACTGGCTCCGCCTCCTGGCCCGCAAGTCCCTGTGGGTGGGATTCGACGCCGAATACCCGAAGCTGCTGTCCCCCGAGCAGGAAGTCACCTGCCTCAATTACCAGTCCCGCCTCGCCCGGGGCGACAAGACCGCCCTGGACGACGCCCAGCCCCTGTGGCTCGGCCTCCTGGAGCCGCCCGATGCCTGCCAGGCGGTGCTCGAAGCCCTGATCTGGGAAAAGCGGGTACTGGCCGACGACGTGTGGACCCGCATCCGCCGCCAGTTCGAAGCCAACCGCACCAACTGGGCCAAGGCGACCATGCATTACCTGCCCGCCAGCCAGAGCCCCGACGGCCGCCAGGTGGACGCGGTGGTGGACAAGGCCATGGCCACCCTGGTGAAGCTGCCCGCCAATTGGGCTGCCACCCGCCTCGGACGGGAACTGGCCGCCCTGGCCGTACAGCGGGTCGCCATGAACGATCCCCGGGCCGCCGCCGAACAGCTGGAGAAGCTCCAGGACAAGATGGGCGACAGCGAACGGCAATGGGCCTGGAGCCAGATCGCCGTGAACGCCGCCAAGCGCCACATGCCGGATGCCCTGGCCTGGTACGCCAAGGCCGGTTCCGCCCCCCTCTCCGACGAGGGCTACCAATGGAAGGTGCGAGCCGCCCTGCGGGCCCTGGACTGGGGCACCGTCCGTTCCGCCATCGAGGCCATGCCGCCCCGCCTGGCCGCGCTGCCCGAATGGACCTACTGGCTGGGCCGGGCCTACAAGGCGGGGGGCCGGACCACCCAGGCCAACGCCCTGTTCGAGAAGATTTCCGGCCAACCCCATTTCTACGGCAACCTGGCGGACGACGAGCTGGACCGGATCACCGCCGCCCCTGCCAAGGCCGCTGCCCTTACCAAGGAAGAGCAGGCCGGCGCCGCCGCCAACCCTGGCCTGAGAAGGGCCCTGGCTTTCTTCCGCCTGGACATGCGCACGGAGGGGGTGAAGGAATGGAACTGGTCCCTGCGGGGCATGGCGGACCGGGAACTGCTGGCCGCCGCCGAGCTGGCCAAGCGCAACCAGATTTACGACCGGGCCATCGCCGCCGCCGACCGGACCAAGACCGAGCATGATTTCAGCCTGCGCTACCTGGCTCCCTACGTGGACCAGGTGCGCCCCGTGGCCCGCAACCAGTCCCTGGACGACGCCTGGGTCTACGGCCTGATGCGCCAGGAAAGCCGCTTCATCACCAATGCCAAGTCCAATGTCGGCGCCTCGGGCCTGATGCAGCTGATGCCGGCCACCGCCAAGTGGGTGGCCAAGAAGCTCGGCATGAAGGACTACCACCAGGGCCGGGTGAACGACACCGACACCAACGTGCTCCTGGGCACCGCCTACATGCGCATGGTCATGGAGAACCTGGACAACCATCCGGTCCTGGCTTCCGCCGCCTACAACGCCGGCCCCGGCCGGGCGCGCAAGTGGCGGGCCGACCAGCCCCTGGAAGGCGCCATCTACGCCGAGACCATTCCCTTCTCGGAAACCCGGGATTACGTGAAGAAGGTGATGAGCAACTCCATCTACTACTCGTCCCTCTTCAACAACGGCAAGCCGGAATCCCTGAAGGCCCGGCTGGGCATCGTCGGCGCCCGGGTGGCGGATTCTCCCAAGGACGCCGACCTGCCCTGAGCGGGATCAGCGCAGGGAGAATTCCACGCGGCTGAGGCTGGCTTTATCGCCGGCCTTGCGCTCCCCGCCCACCTTGGGGGCGATCAGGAAAAGCCGCTCGACGGGCACCTTGCCCTGTTCCGCCAGCCAGGTCTGGACCGCCTGGGCCCGGCGCTGGGCCAGCCGGTTCATTTCCTCCTCGCCCACCGCCACGTTGGCAAGCATGAGCTTTTCCATTTCTTCCACCGGCAGATCCTTGGGCAGGCCGATGACGTTGCGGGGCTTGGGGAACTTGGCGTCCTTGTAGGCCCGTTTCAGGTAGACGGGGTATTCCTTGGGCGTGACCACCACTTCCTGGCGCCCCCCGTCCTCGGTGCCGTCGTCCACGTCCTTGCGCTTTTCCTCCCGCACCGCCCGCTGGAGCACGGCCTGCTTGTAGCCTTCCCGATCCCCCTCGGGATCGGCCCGGCCGGTGATTTCCAGCCGCAGGGCGGGGCGGTCCGCCATGGCCTTGGCCAGGGCCTCTAGCTTCTTGATGGCGGCGGGTTCCAGGGCCGCCCGGCCGGGCGCGAATTCCACCGTGGACAATTCCCCCACGTCCCCGCTGCCGAACATCGAGCTCAGCAGCGCAAAAGGCGAAGTCACCGCCTTGAGGAACAGGTTGCCGATGGCGCGGAAGAGCACGCCGCCGATGGAGAACTGGGGATCGTCGATGGAGCCGGAAACGGGCAGCTCCAGATTGATCTCGCCCCGGCTGTTCTTCAGCAGCGCCACCGCCAGCTTCACCGGCAGGCTGGTGGCCTCGGGGCTTTCCACCCGCTCCCCGAAGGTGAGCTGGTCCAGGAAGACCCGGTTGTTGGCGGAGAGGAGCTTGTTTTCCAGATGGTAGGTGACGAAGAGGGACAGCTTGCCTCCGTCGATGGCGTAACCGGCATACTTGCCGGCGTAGGTGGATAGGGTGGTGAGATCGACGCCCCGGATTTCTCCCTTGAGGTCCAGGTAGGCCGTGGCAGCAAAGGGATTGAGCTTGGCGAGGATTTCCACCGGCGCGGTGTCCCGGTAGCGGCCCCGCAGTTCCATGTCGGCCACCCGGTCGGGGGCCAGCCCCGCCACGCGCCCGGCGATATGGGTCAGGTTGGCGCGATAGTTGGGTTTGACGAAGTTGTCCGAGAAGTTGACGGTGCCGCCCTGGAAGCTGACCTTGCCGATCTTGACGGGGATCGGTTGATCCTTCGGCGCCGGCGGCCCCTCGGGCTTGCGCACCAGATCCTGGAGGTTGAGCCGCCCCTCCGGGCTGACGGCCAGGCGGGCGTAGAAATCGCTCAGGGCGACTTCGCCGATGGAGACGGAGAGGGGCTTCAGGCGGGCGTCGATATTGCCCACGAACAGGGATTTCCAGCGCAACAGGTCGCCCTGGGTGGCCTTGTCCACGCTGTGCAGGTCACCCACGGTCAGTTGGCCCTTGAAGCCGCCGGCCAGGCCGTTATCGCCCATTCTCAGATCGACATTCCCTTGGCCGGATAGCTGCCCGTGCACCAGGGCGACGTTGAGGCGATCCCCGAAGTAGGGCTGGAAGGGCAGGAGGGGAAGCCCCTCAGCCTCCACGTCCAGGCTGGCGGCCAGGGGGGTGAGCCGGGCATCGCCCTGGGCCTTGAAGGTCCCCGCCTCGTTGGCCCGGCCATCGACGGCAATCGCCAGCTTGCTGTCGGCGGCGCTGGAGAGGCCGGCAACGCGGGCATTCAGGCGGTCGATGACCTGGGTCGGCTGGCCGGGGAGGCCCTCGTCCTGGTAGCGCAGAGCGGCGTCCTCCAGGCGGATATCCCCCACCGACCAGGTGGCCGGGGCTGACTTTCCGCCGGCCTCGCCGCCGGCTGCCAAACGGTCCGCGATTTCCTGCCAGTTGAGCCGGCCCTCCGCAGACATGCGGGCCCGGGCGTCCAGGCCGGCGACGCGCACGCTGTCCACCAGGAAATGACGGCGCACCGGATCGGCCTCCTTGAGGACCACGTCCAGTTCCTTCCAGGCCAGGAGCGGCTTCCCGCCGTGCTCGGCGAGGGCGAGGCGCTTCACATGGACCTTGCCCACCAGCTTGAGGGTGGCCGCCTGCTTGGGATTCTGGCGGAAGAGGAGCTTCAGCTCTGTATCCACCGACCCGCTCTTCAGGGCGAAGGGCAGCGGGATGGGGGAATAGGGCAGGTACTGGGCCAGTTCCACCTTGTCCAGGTCGAGGCTCAGTTCGCTCTCGTGGGAATCGGCGAAGGGCTTGCTGCGGCCGGTGAGGACGAAGGGCGCCCCATTGACCGTGGCGGAGAAGCGGGGCTCGACAAAGATGTCGGACTGGTAGGGAAAGCTCGACAGGAAGGGGAGATCGAGGGCAACGCCGGCGACGGTATGGGTAACGCCCTTGGGCTTGTCCACGAAGGTCACCTTGCCGCCGGTCACCTGGATATTGCTGACGGAGAAGCGGGGGGTCGGGGAATCCGAGGGTTTGCTCCATTCATCGATGAGGTCGGAGATGTCGTACTTCCCCGGGCTCAAGCGGGTAACCGTGACCCGCGGCCCCTCCACCCGCAGTTCCCGGACCACCAGCCCGCCCTCCAGCAGGGAGGCGGCCTCGGCATTGACGTGGAGATGGTCGAGCCCCAGCACCTCGGCGCCCTCGGGCGTCTTCACCGCCAGCCCCGTCACATCGGCCGTCCAGGTGAAGGGATTGAACTTGATCTGCTCGATGGCAACCGGCCGGTGCAGCGCCTCGCCCAACTGTTTCTCCAGCAGGGAACGGGCCACGGTTGGAAGGATGGCGAAGCCGATCAGCACATAGGCCGCGAACAGGCCCGCCGCCCATCCCAATACCAGGCGCAGGCGGCGGGAACGGAGGAAGGTCGCGAAGGAGGAGGGGAAGTTCATGGCCATGGTCTGATTTGATCTTGTTTTTGGGAATTGTAGCCTTTGATCCCGGAATTACCGGCAAATGCCGCGTTTTCCGTGCCTGAATCGGCTGTTCAGGTTAAAATTCAAGGCTTTCGAATTCGGTTTTCCGGAGCTTCAATGGACATCAAGAAGGTCTTGCTGCTGGGGGGTAGCGGCTTCGTCGGTACCTATATCGCCAATCGCCTGTCCGAACAGGCCATCGAGGTCACCGTTCCGACCCGCCGGCGCGAACGTACCAAGGCGCTCATCACGCTGCCCCATGTGGAAATGGTCGAGGCCAACATCAACGACGAAAAGACCCTGACCGAACTGGTCGCGGGCCACGACGCCGTGATCAACCTGGTGGGCATCCTCCACAGCCGCGACGTGAAGCTCCCCTACAGCCGCGACTTCGCCGAAGCCCACGTCGAATTGCCGAAAAAGATCGTCGCCGCCTGCAAGGCCGCCGGGGTCCGCCGCCTGATCCACATGAGCGCCCTCGGTGCCGATCCCAAGGGTCCCTCCGAATACCTGTGCTCCAAGGGCGAAGGCGAGCAGATCGTCCTGGCCGCCCGTAACGAGCTGGACATCACCGTTTTCCGGCCCTCCGTTTTGTTCGGCCTGGGCGACTCCTTCCTCAACACCTTCGCCAGCGCCCTGAAGAAGTTCCCCTTCTTCCCCCTCGGTTTCGGCCATGCCAAGTTCCAGCCGGTGTGGGTTGCCGATGTGGCCGATGCCTTCATCGACGCGCTCCTCAACAACGCTTCCACCATCGGCCAGGCTTACGATCTCTGCGGCCCCAAGGTCTATACCCTGCGGGAACTGGTGGATTACACCGCCCAACTAACCCGTAGCCGGGCCAAGATCATCGCCCTGTCCGAAGGGATGGCCTACCTGCAGGCCGGCCTGATGTGGCTGTCTCCCAAGCCCATCCTGTCGCCGGACAACCTGCGCTCCATGGAAGTGGATAACGTCTGCCAGGCGGGCTGCAACGCCTACCCGGCCTGGCACCCGACCGCCCTTGAAGCCATTGCGCCGACCTACATCGCCCACAACACCCCCAAGGGCCGCCTCGACGGCTTCCGCTTCCGCGCCGGCCGCTGAGCGGCATCGGAGAGAGCCCCGCTGATGGAAATCTACATCGTCGGCGGGGCGGTTCGCGACGAGCTTCTCGGCCTGCCGGGAAGCGACCGCGATTACGTGGTGGTGGGCGCCGCCCCCGAAGCCATGCTGGCCCGGGGCTTCCGGCCGGTGGGCAAGGACTTCCCGGTCTTCCTCCACCCCGAAACCCATGAAGAATACGCCCTGGCCCGCACCGAGCGGAAAACCGGCCACGGCTACCACGGCTTCGCCTTCCACGCTGCCCCCGACGTCACCCTGGAAGAGGACCTTGCCCGCCGGGACCTGACCATCAACGCCATCGCCAAGGGGGTGGACGGCTCCCTGGTCGATCCCTACCACGGCCAGGCCGACCTCAGGGCCAAGGTGCTGCGGCACGTGGGCCCGGCCTTCGTCGAAGACCCGGTGCGCATCCTGCGCCTGGCCCGCTTCGCCGCCCGCTTCACCGAGTTCTCCGTCGCCCCCGAGACCGTGACCCTGATGCGCCAGATGGTGGCAGCCGGCGAGGTGGACCACCTGGTGCCCGAACGGGTCTGGCAGGAAGTCGCCCGGGGGCTCATGGAAGCCAAGCCCTCCCGGATGTTCGAAGTCCTGCGGGAATGCGGGGCCCTGGCCCGCCTGATACCCGAAATGGATCGTCTCTTCGGGGTGCCCCAGCGACCCGAGTTCCACCCTGAGGTGGATACCGGCATTCATACCCTGATGGTGATCGACCAGGCGGCCCGCCTGGGCTACGCCCTGCCGGTGCGCTTCGCCGGCCTGGCCCACGACCTGGGCAAGGGCACCACCCCGGCCGAGCTGCTGCCCCGGCACCACGGCCACGAGGAGCGCAGCGTCGAGCTGGCCACGGCCCTATGCGCCCGCCTCAAGGTACCCAGCGATGCCCGGGACCTTGCCTTGCTTGCCGCCCGTTGGCACGGGGATGTGCACCGGGGCAAGGAATTGAAGCCGTCGACGGTGGTCTCCCTGCTGGAGAAGACCGACGCCCTGCGCCGGCCGGAGCGTTTCGAGCAGTTGCTCCAGGCCTGCGAATGCGATTTCCGGGGGCGCCTGGGCCAGGAGGATGCGGCCTACGATGCGCCCGAAGTCTTCCGGCAGGCCCTGGCCGCGGTGAGAGGCGTAGACGCCGGCGCCATCGCCCGCAACTGCGCCGACAAGGCCCGCATCCCGGACAGGGTGCACCAGGCGCGGGTGGAAGCCGTCAAGGAATTATCAAATCAGTCGTGAGACGAGGAATAACAGCAGGGACAGTACCAGGGTCGAGGTGAAGGGGAAGGCGTAATTCCGGCCCCGGAAACGGAAAGCCACATCCCCGGGCAGGCGGCCCAGCTTGATTGCCCGGGCCAGATGGGGTGTGCAGATACCGATAAGAAAGATTGCGATGACCAGCGTCAGAACCCACTTCAACATGTCGCCTTGCCTCGTGCAGCGTATCCCCAATTAGAACACGGCCCCGCCGACTCCCCATGATCAAAACCGAATTCGTCGACGGCCTCGAAGTCCTCTGCTGCGAACCCGATGCCGCCCTGCAGCGCCCGACCCCGCTCCTCTTCGTCCATGGCGCCTTCGCGGGTGCCTGGATGTGGGAAACCTTCATGCCCTTCCTGGCCGAGGACGGCTACCGCAGCTATTCGGTCTCCCTCCGTGGCCACGGCCGCAGCCACGGCCAGGACCATATCAACTGGCACTCCATCGCGGATTATGTGGACGATGTGGGCATCGTCCTGGAATGGCTGGGAGAGCCTGCCATCCTGATCGGCCACTCCATGGGCGGCTTCGTGGTCCAGAAGGCCCTGGAGCGCCATGAAGCGCCGGCAGCGGCGCTGATCTGCTCCGTCCCGCCCCAAGGCCTGGTGGCGGCGCAGTTCCACCTGCTCCTGCAAAAGCCCCAGCTTTTCTTCGACATCAACAACATCATGGGTGGGGGACAGCCCTCGCGCCAGACCCTGCTGGATGCCCTCTTCGCCGAGGACGTTACCGACGAAATGCTGGAAGGCTTTCTGGAGCGGATGCAGACCGAATCCCAGCGGGCCATCTGGGACATGTCCATGTTCAACCTGCCGCTGCTGCCCCTGATGCGGCGCCCGCCCATGCTGATCCTGGGGGCGGAGAAGGATGTCCTGGTCCCGGCCTTCCTGGTCCAGGCCACCGCCCACACCTACGGTCTGCCCCATCGGATTTTCCACGACATGGGCCATGCCGTGACCCACGAAAAAAAATGGCCGCTGGTCGCGGCCACTCTGCGGGACTGGTTGCTGGAGACGGCGCCCTAAGCCTTCACGTCGATGTTCTGGCCCAGGTGGGCCGGATTGTTGGCGGGCTGGGGCAGGGCTTCCAGCAACTGAGCCGCATTCTGGACTTGCAGGTCCATCGCCTTCTTCTGGACCAGGATGGCGGCGGAGTCGCCCGTCTTGGCCTGGGACAGCGCCGTGGACAGGCTGGTGAGACCGTTGAGTTCCATGGAAAGCTCCTAAATTGACGTCCTAAGTATATATCGTCCCGGCCGGAGGACAACTTTAGAGACGATGGCTCTGGTCGCCCCGGAGGAAACCCAGAAGAGGCTCCTCGATCCCCCGGCCCAGGGCCATGACCTTGAACAATTCCCCCATCTCGTGGGGCAACAGGAGCTTGTTCACCGCCCCGGCCCCGCGGATGTATTCGGGGGATTCCGCCGGCAATTCCCCCAGGCGCTCCAGGATGCCGCAGTTGAGCAGGAACTGGCCCTGGCTGGAGTAGCCCTGGAGTTCCAGGCCGGCGCCGTGGGCGGCGGCGATGATTCCGGTGAAATCCACGTGGGCGGTGATGTCCTGCAAGCCCGGCAGATAGAAGGGATCCGGGTGGGCATGGTGGCGGTAGTGGCACATGAGGGTGCCCCGGCCTCGCTGGAAGTGGTAGAACTCCCGGCGCGGGAAGCCGTAGTCGATAAGCAGGATGCTTCCCTTGGCGAGGATACGCCCCCACTCCGCCGCCCAGGCCTGGGCCGCCAGGCCGATTTCGCTCTCGAAGCCGGGCGGGATGCTGCATTGCCCGGCGATTTCCTCGGCGGCGGCGAGCAGGGCGCCGGTGGCAGGACGTTCTACCCAGACGAAGTTGCCTTCGGCATCAACAGCAACACCCCGCTCCAGGATGCCGGACTCGCGCCAGGCGACGATGTGCACCGGCATGGCATCCAGCAGCTCGTTGCCCACTACGACGCCGGAAAAGGTCTCCGGCAGGCGGTCCAGCCACTCCACCCGGCCGGCCAGATGGGGCACGGCAGCGGCGAGGGTCTCTGCCTGCCGTTGCCGCAGATCGGCGGAAAGGTCGAGGATGAAATAGCGTTCCGGCAGGCTCCCCAGCCGCTCCAGTTCCTGGAGCAGATCGGCCGCCAGGCGGCCGGAGCCGGCCCCGGCCTCCAGCACGAAAGCCTCCGAGGCCGCCATGGCCTGGGCCACCTGCCGGGCCAGAGCGCGCCCGAAGAAGGGCGTCAGCTCCGGAGCCGTGACGAAATCCCCGGCGGCACCGAACTTCCGGGCGCCGGCGGCGTAGTAGCCGAGCCCCGGGGCATACAGCACCTGCTCCATGAAGCGGGCGAAGGACATCCAGCCACCCAGGTCGGCAATTTCCCGGCGGAGGAGGGCGGTGAGCTGGCCGCTGTGGGCGAGGGCGTCGGGGGAGGGAGCGGGAAGGGACATGGAGGAGCGGCTAAAAGGCTGAATTTTAGCCTTTTCCGGGGAACAACCGCCGGCTCCCGCCTGGTTCGCGGTAAACTCGCTGTCCCATGGAAGACCATAACAGCCTCGTCGGCCGGGTCGTGCTCGTCACCGGCAGCGCCAAGCGGGTGGGAGCGGCCATCGCCCGCCGGCTCCACGCTGCCGGCGCCACCCTGGCCCTGCATTACCGCAGCGCCCGGACGGAAGCCGATGCCCTGGCAGCTGAGCTCAACGGCCTGCGCCCCGGCTCCGCCGCCGTCTTCCAGGCCGACCTGCTGGATACCGGCCGGCTGCCGCTCCTGGTGGAATCCATGATCGAACGCCTCGGCCGGCTGGACGGACTGATCAACAACGCTTCCAGCTTCTTTCCCACCCCGGTAGGCGGCATCAATGAAGCCGCCTGGGACGACCTGGTAGGCAGCAATTTCAAGGCGCCCCTCTTCCTTTGCCAGGCCGCCGCACCCTACCTGCGCCAAAGCCGGGGGGCCATCGTGAATATCACGGACATCCACGCCGAGCGTCCCCTCAAGGGCTACGCCCTGTACTGCGCCGCCAAGGGCGCCCTGCTGACCTTGACCCGGGCACTGGCCATCGAACTGGGGCCCGAGGTACGGGTCAATGCGGTTTCCCCTGGCGCCATCCTGTGGCCCAGCGACGGCCAATTCCCGGATGCCGACCGTTCCGCCATCGTGGAGCACACCCTCCTGAAGCGGGAAGGCTCCCCCGAGGACATCGCTTCCACCGTCCATTTTCTCCTTTGCGGTACGTCCTACATGACCGGCCAGGTCCTCAATGTGGACGGCGGCCGCACCGCCCATCTGTAACCATGAACACCTCGAACAACCTGCTGAAACTCAAGAAATTCCTGGAAGGCCGCACCGGCAAGGCGATCGGCGACTACAACATGATCGAGGACGGCGACACCGTCCTGGTCTGCGTCTCCGGCGGCAAGGATTCCTACACCCTGCTGTCCGTCCTCATGGCCCTGCGGGAGCGCGCTCCCATCAACTTCAAGCTCATCGCCATGAACCTGGACCAGAAGCAGCCCGGCTTCCCCGCCGACGTTCTGCCCCGCTATTTCGACTCCATCGGCATCGAGTACCGGATCGTCGAGGCGGACACCTATTCGGTGGTGAAGGAGAAGATTCCCGAGGGCAAGACCACCTGTTCCCTGTGTTCCCGCCTGCGCCGGGGCATCATCTACCGCACCGCCAAGGAGCTGGGCGCCAACAAGATCGCCCTCGGCCACCATCGGGACGACATGGTCCATACCCTGTTCCTCAACATGATCTTCGGCGGCAAGATCAAGGCCATGCCGCCCAAGCTGGTGACCGACGACAAGGCCCATATCGTCATCCGTCCCCTGGCCTACTGTGCCGAAGCGGATATCGCCAAGTTCGCCCGGGGCATGGAGTTCCCGATCATCCCCTGCAACCTGTGCGGCTCCCAGGATAACCTCCAGCGCCAGAAGGTCCGGGAGATGATGCAGGAATGGGATCGGCGCTACCCCGGCCGCACCGAGGCGGTGTTCACGGCCATGCAGAACATCGTTCCCTCTCACCTTGCCGACAACAAGCTCTTCGATTTCAAGGAACTGACCCTGGACAGCGCCGTAGAGGAGGGCGATATCGCCTTCGATTCCCCGGAAATGCCCATGGTGGGAACGATTCCACTTGGCGTAGTCCAATGACGATAGCAACTCCGGAGGGATTTGCTATGATTGTTGCTCCGCAATTTCGGGGCACTTGGGCTGGGGCATAGGATGGAAGGCATGGAACAAAATCAGGCCGTACTGTTCGCAGATGTTTCGGGCAGCGCAAAGCTTTACGAACGACTGGGTGAAGCGGAGGCGGAACGCGCCGTCGACCGCTGCATGAAGCGCATGGAGCGCGCCATCGATGGCCACGGCGGGCGCCTGATAAGCGCCACCGGCGGCGAAGCCATGGTGTTGTTCCGCAGCGCCGACAAGGCTTACCAGTCCGCCCAGGAGATGCTGCAGCGGGTGGCAGACCTGCCGCCGGTATCCGGCGTCCAGCTGGCCATCCGCATCGGCTTCCATGTCGGGCCCGTAGAGCAGGTGGGGGATCAGGTTTCCGGTGAAACGGTGAACACCACCGCTCACATCGTGGGCATGGCCGAGGCCGGCCAGATTCTCACCAGCCTCCAGGCCGTGGCCCTGTTGCCTCCCCAGGTGCGCGATGCTGCCCGGGATCTCGGCCAGGCAACGGCCAAGTCCGGCGGCGTCCAGGTCTATGAAATGCCCTGGCAGAGGCCGGACGAGACCATTCCCATTTCCGTCAAGAAATCCGAGGCTTCCACGGCCACGCCGTCCGCAGCACCCGTTGAAGGAGCGGTTACGGCCAAGCTGTGCCTGCGCTACCGGGGCCGCGCCTATCTCCTCGACACCAAGACGCCCTTCCTCTCCCTGGGCCGGGACAAGGCTAGCGATGTCGTCATCGAGGATCGCAAGGCCTCCCGCCACCACGCCCTCATCGAGCGGCGGGGCGACAAGTTCTTCTACGTGGACCGGAGCACCAACGGCAGCTACGTGACCCTGGACGACACGCCGGAAACCATGGTGCGGCGCGCGGAGTTGCCGCTGCTGGGCAACGGCTCCATCTGTTTCGGCTCTTCGGTCAACGACCCGGCCGCCGACTGCGCCACCTTCGAGTTCCTGTAACAAAAAAGCCCTTCCGGGCAACCTGGAAGGGCTTTTTCTATCCGGCCAGCCGGATTTATTTGTACTTCTGGTCGATTTCCCAAACCGACTTCTGGACCAACCGCTGGACCAGGGAATCCAGGGTCAGGCCGCCGGACTGGCCGCTGGAGAATCCCAGGACCGACGAGCCCTTGGCGCCCAGTTCCATCTTTTCCTCGGTGTAGCCGGTCGCCATCTGCTCGGTGGTGTTGGCATTGATGATCTTGTAGCGCATGCCGATGATCCACACGCCGGTGGATTCCTCGGTCTTCACCGATCCAGCGGCAACCCCGGCGGCCTGGGAGCCCCGGGAGCCGCCGAAGATGCTGATCAGGCTACCGACGGCCTTGCCGTCGAAGCCCTGCTGGGCCTGGGCCACCGGCTCGGCCTTCAGGATGTCGAACTTCACCACCCACTTGGTCGTCTTGAACTTGCCCTTCTGGAGCATCTTGCGGGCAGCCGACGGGTCACCCATGGAATAGGCGAGGGAGAACTCGTTCAGGAGAGGCCCCAGGTCGGCCCGCTCCAGAACCTTGAAGTTGGCGTTACCCAACTCCAGCTCGGCGAAGTCGGCGATGTTGTTGGGGCCGAATTTCTGGGTGAAGCTGGCGTTGTTGCTCTTCACTTCCCCCGGAATGACCACGATGACCGGGCCGGGCTTGCCGGCGTTCTGGTACTCGATGGGCTTGTACATGGCCTTGTCGGCCATGTTGTTGGCCTGCTGGGACGTGCTGCTCCCAGCCGTGGGCGAGGGGTTGTCGAACACCGGTTGTGCCACCGCGGCCAGGCTTCCCCAAGCTAGCCCCAGTCCTACCAGCAAAGTCTTCTTGCTCATGGATTTTCCTCCCGTTAAATCTGCGAACAGTATTCTTTGTAAATCTTGGCCACCACTTCGTCAGCCTGCTCCTCCACCAGCTCGGAGGCGATGGATTCCACATCGCTGCCGGCATAGGACTGCCCGGAGGCGGAAACCGTCGTCACCAGGTTGCCGTTGGCCTTGGCGAGACTGAAGCCGATCTTCACCCGCACTTCGTTGATCCGGAGCATCGGATTGACCCCGGCACGGGACTCGATCAATCCCTTCAAAATAAAGTCGGCGCTGCCGTCCCGGACCACCTTGAGGCCCAGCCCCTGCAGACGCTTCTGGATACCGGCATAGGACCCGGCATAGCCCTGGGCCGCCTGGATGCCGTCGGCGCCCTTCCTGGAGAAGGTCAGGAGGATACGCTTATTCCTGAGGGTGTCCTTGCAGGGCGTGGATTTCATGGCGGAGATGCGGTCGGCCTTTTCCTGGTCATCGTTGTCCGGATCGCTGAAGGAGAATGTCTTGCCAGCAGTCCGGGACTGGGTCGCCGGCTTGGGCTGCTGGTAGGACGCCAGCTGGGTAGGCTGGTTGAAGGCTGTCGAACCGGTGGCAGCCTTGCCTGGGCCGCCGAGGCTGCGCATACGGTTGTCGGCCAGGTCGGCGAAGCGGCCCTTGGGATACTTCTTCAGGTAGGAGGCCAGGTCGGCCGGGTCGTTGCTGGCCTTGACGCTGTTCCAGTACTCCAGCTCGATGGTGGCCTCGTCGGTGGTCTGCATGGCCGTCTGCTGGCCGGGCTCCGGGGTGATGAAATAGAAGTCGCCGGTCAGGGAAGTGTTTTCCCAGGGAATCTGGGCGCCCGCCGAGTCTTTCTCGACTCCGGCCCGCACCCGCTTGAACACGTCCTCGACCTTGAGGCCCGGCTGCTTGACGGTACGCAGGAAGTGCTCCGTGAACAGGCCGTTGTTACCGGAACCGTCCGACGCGGTCTTGCCCGGGGCCGTGGCGAAGGCGATGAGGGTGCCCTTGCCGGCGTTCATCTGGGCCAGGCCCCCAGCGGTGGAGCGGCTCTTGCGCTTGACGAAGGGGTTGTCCCGGCAGGCGTCCAGGATGACGATGTTGATGGGGTTGTTCGCCGTCTCCATGCGGTCCAGGAGAATGTCGGCGTTGAAGGCCTTGTAGGGAACGTCGTCCTCGTCCTTGGGCAGTTCGCCGATGGGGATGAGGTAATTGGAGCCCTTCACCTGCATGCCGTGGCCGGCATAGAAGAAAAGCCCGGCGCCGCCCTTGGCGAGGTCCTCGCCGAAGTCCCGGACGGCCTCGTCCATCTGCCGCAGGCTGGCATTTTCCAGCTTGCGCACCTTGAAGCCGAGTTTGCCCAGGGCATCGGCGATGGCCCGGGCGTCGTTGATGGGGTTTTCCAGGGGATTCCGGTCGTAGGCCGCGTTGCCGATGACCAGGGCAAGGCGGCGTTCGCCCGCCGGGTTGGCGGCCTGGGCCGTGCCGATCAATAGAAGGCTGGCCAGGAAGGCCAGGAAAAATCGCAACGCATGCCCCACAGCAGTCCCCTTCCGCTTTCCTCCAATGAAGGGGTCATTCTAGCAAAACAGGCCGGAGGGTTGCTCCGGCCTGTTGGGCGGTAACTGTGAAGTATTGCTCTGGTTTCAGCTCTTCTTGAGGCAGGTGCTCATGAAGCTCTTACGCTCAGCCTTCTTGAGGCCCTTTTCCTTGGCTTCCTGGCTGCAGGACTTCATCTTTTCCTGCTGGGCACTCATCTTCTTGGGGGCTGCCGGCTTCTCATCGGCGGCATAGGCGGAACCGGCGGTGGCGGCGAACACAACGGCGAGCAGAGCGATCTGTTTGTTCATGCTTCTTCCTTGGGTGGTTGACGACATTACCCAATTGTCATGAACTCACAATTCCTCGTCAAGCATGCTCCGCTGCTGGCGGTCCATGAAGTCCTGCATGCTGTCGATGCCGCGCAATTGCAGGATGGTATTGCGTACGGCGGCCTCCAGGAGCACCGCCAGGTTACGGCCGGCGGCCACGGGGATGACCACCTTGCGGATGGGGACGCCGAGGACTTCCTGGGTCTGGGCATCCAGGGGCAGGCGGGGCGCGTCGAGTCCGGCCACCGGCTTCTGCAGGTGAACGATGAGCTTGAGCTTCATCTTCCGGCGGGATGCGGTCTCGCCGAAGATGGTGCGGATATTGAGGAGGCCGAGGCCGCGGACTTCCAGGAAGTCCCGCAGCATGCCGGGGCAGCGGCCCTCGATGGTGGTGGGGGCGATGCGGGCCATTTCCACCACGTCGTCGGCCACCAGGCCATGGCCCCGGGAGATGAGTTCCAGGGCGAGCTCTGACTTGCCGACGCCGGAGTCGCCGGTGATCAGCACCCCCATCCCCAGCACGTCCATGAAGACGCCGTGCATGCTCACCGTGTCGGCCAGGCGGCGGGACAGGTAGATGCGCAGGAGGTCGATGACCGCCGAAGCGGGCTTGGGGGAGGTCAGCAGCGGCGTTTCGCTGGCTTCGCAGCAGGAAAGCAGGATCTCCGGCACATCCAGCCCTTCGGCCACGATGATGGCGGGGGACTGGGCGGTGACGATTTCCTGGAAATGATGCTTGAAGCGGGCATCGCCTACCCGGGTAACCCACTCGCTTTCGGCATTGCCGAGCACCTGCAGCCGTTCCGGGTGAATGACGTTGATGTGACCGACCACGTCCGCGCCGTAGTTGTTGGACGCCTTCAGCTCGATGCGGCGATGGGCGTTGTGAGCGACGATCCAGTTCAGCAACAGCTTTTCGCGGTTGTCTTCGTAGAGCTGGGCGAGGCTGATGTGGTGCACGGCGGCTTATTGCCGGAACAGGGCCGTGATCGCGGCGGGGTCCGGGGCTCCGGCAAGGGCGTCCCGGAAGGCCCGATCGGCAAAGCGCTGGGCCAGTTCCGAAAGAATCTGGAGATGCTCTTCGGTGGCCTGCTCGGGAACGAGCAGCACGAACAGCAGATTGACCGGCCGGCCGTCCGGCGAGTCGAAAGGGACCGGGGTCGCCAGGCGCAGGAAGGCGCCGGTGGCGTGCTTGAGGCCCTTGATGCGGCCGTGGGGAATGGCGATTCCCTGGCCCAGGCCGGTGGAGCCCAGTTTTTCCCGGGCGAATAGGCTGTCGAAAACGACGGAACGGGCGATGCCGACGTGGTTTTCAAACAAGATGCCGGCCTGCTCGAAAACCCGTTTTTTGCTGCCGGCTTCAAGGTCCAGCAAGACGTGGGTATCGGGCAGTAGCTTGTTGAAAGGGTTCATGATGGAGAAGAAGGCCGTGAACCGCGGCCGGTCCCTGCCGGCCGCAGTACTCGGTCGATATCACTCGGCCATGTGATGGGCGGCCTTGTCGCCGCGGTGGTGATCCTGCACCTTTTCCTTGTACTTCTGGACTTGGCGGTCCAGCTTGTCGAACAGGGAGTCGATGGCGGCGTAGAGGTCGTCGCCGGAGGTTTCCACGAAGATGTCCTTGCCCGGCACATGCAGGGTGACTTCAGCCTTCTGCTTCAGCTTCTCGACGGACAGAATGACGCTCACCCCGGTGACACGGTCGAAATGACGCACAACGGGATCCAGGCGGTTCTGAACGTAATCGCGCAGGGCCGGCGTAACTTCAATGTGGTGACCGCTGATCTGCAAATTCATTTTTTCTCCTCTCTTTACAGAGTCTTGCGTAAATTGACCGGCGGGATGTTGAGGGCTTCCCGGTATTTCGCTACCGTTCGGCGGGCTACAACGATTCCCTGCTGGCCTAGTATTTCGGATATTTGACTATCCGACAAGGGCTTCTTGCCATCCTCGGACCCGATCAATTGCTTGATCAGGGCGCGGATGGCAGTCGCGGAGCATGCACCCCCGGTATCGGTGGCCACATGGCTGCCAAAGAAGTATTTGAGCTCGAAAATCCCCCGGGGCGTGGCCATGTATTTCTGGCTGGTGACCCGGGAAACGGTGGATTCGTGGAGGCCGAGGATGTCGGCGATTTCCCGCAGGACCAGGGGCCGCATCGCGACTTCGCCGTGCTCGAAGAACTGGCGCTGGCGATCCACGATGGCCTGGGTGACCCGGTGGATGGTCTCGAAGCGCTGCTGGACGTTCTTGATGAGCCAGCGGGCTTCCTGGAGCTGGCCGGTGAGGTTGCCGTTGCCCCGGCGCTGCTTGGCCAGAATCTCGGCGTACAGCCGGTTGATCCTGAGGCGCGGATAGGCGTCCGGGTTGATGTAGGCGGTCCACTTGCCCTTGATCTTCTTCACGATCACGTCGGGCGTGATGTAGCGGGTCTCCAGGGCGGCGAAACGGGCGCCGGGACGGGGGTCCAGGCTGGTGATCAGGGCGTGGGCGACGCGCAGGGCCGCGTCGTCGCAGCCGGTGAGGCGCTTGATCCGGGCGAAGTCCCGGGCCGCCAGCAGTTCCAG
Organism: Actinomycetota bacterium; assembly: GCA_050259815.1. Taxonomy (GTDB): domain Bacteria; phylum Pseudomonadota; class Gammaproteobacteria; order Burkholderiales; family Rhodocyclaceae; genus JAGTRP01. The sequence continues at coordinate 19,121 of JBLNBI010000419.1, forward strand.
GTGCTTGTCGACGATGGCCAAGGCCAGTTCCTGCTCGTCACAGGGCTCCTGGGCCCGCAATTGCAGCGCCAAGCATTCCTGGGGACTGCGGGCGCCGATGCCGGTGGGATCGAAATTCTGGATGTGCCGGAGGGCGATTTCCAGCTCCTCCAGCTCGATCTCGTATTCCGGGGGCAGGGTCTCCAGCAGTTCCTCGAGGGGGCTGGACAGGTAGCCGTCGTCGTCCAGGGCTTCGATCATGAAGCGCACCAGGCAGCGGTCCCGCTCGGAAAGCTGGGTCATCCCCAGCTGCCATTGCAGGTGGTCCCGCAGGCTGGTGGCGGCGGCGTGGATTTCGTGGCTGTCGGTGTCGTCGTCATCGTCCCGGCCGGCGCCGGAGAAGGTGCCGGCGTCGCTGGACCAGCGGTCCTCGTCATCGCCGCCGGAGGGCATTTCCATGCGTTCCGGCTCGACTTCCCGCTCGCGCTCCTCGGGGGCCTCCCGTTCCTGGGGCTCGGTGCGCTGCTCGCCGCTGCCGGACTCGAAGCTGGTGGTACCGCCATAGCTCTCGCCCGCCTCGTCGCCTTCCCGCTCGAGAAGGGGATTTTCAAGGAGATAGCGCTCGATTTCCTGGTTCATTTCCAGGGTCGATAGCTGGAGGAGCTTGATCGACTGCTGGAGCTGCGGAGTCAGCGCCAGGTGTTGGGAGAGTTTGAGCTGAAGTGCGGGTTTCATGCTTGGGCCGGTTCTGTCGCGGACTTACAGCCGGAAGTTTTCGCCGAGATAGACTTTACGCACACTCTCATTATGGACGATTTCGTCCGGTCTGCCAGAGGCGAGAACCCTACCTTCGTTGATGATATAGGCGCGATCGCAGATGCCGAGGGTCTCCCGGACATTATGGTCGGTAATGAGTACCCCGATATTCCGTTCCTTGAGGAAGCGGATGATCTTCTGGATTTCCAGCACGGCAATGGGGTCGACACCGGCGAAGGGCTCGTCCAGCAGGATAAAGCGGGGGCGGGTGGCCAGGGCCCGGGCGATCTCCACCCGGCGCCGCTCGCCGCCCGACAGGGCCGCCGCGTTGATGTGCCGGACATGGCCGATGTGGAGTTCCTTGAGGAGGCCTTCCAGGCGGTCGTGGATTTCTTCCGGCGGCAGGTTCTGGAGCTCCAGCACCGCCTGGATGTTCTCCGCCACGTTGAGCTTGCGGAATACCGAAGCCTCCTGGGGCAGGTAGGACAGGCCCAGGCGGGCCCGGCTGTGCATGGGCTGGTGGGTGAGGCGGTCGTCGCCGATGAAGACGTCGCCGCCGTCCGCCTGCACCAGGCCGACGATCATGTAGAAACAGGTGGTCTTGCCAGCGCCGTTGGGGCCCAGGAGGCCGACCACCTCGCCGCTCTTCACGTCGAAAGAGACGTCGTGGACGACGGTCCGCGCCTTGTAGCGCTTGTTGAGGTTGTGGGAGGACAGGATGGCGCGGTTGTCGCTCATTCCTCTTCCCCCTTCAGGACGCGCCGGATGGCATCGGTGGAGAAGCCCCTGTACTGGAGGAAACGCATCTGCTTGGCCCGCTCTTCGGCGCTGGCCGGCGGGTGGCCGAATTTTTTGTTCCAGACGCCGCGGCAACGCTCGGTCTCGTCGCCCCCGGACTCCTCCATGGCGGCGGCGATGTCCTCGTCGCCCACCCCATGGGTGCGCAGTTCCTGCTTCAGGCGGGAATTGCCGAAGCGGCCGGCCCGGGCGATTACCCGCTGGCTGGCGTAGCGTTGGTCGGAGAGGAGGCGTTCGGCTTGCAAGGCGTCTAGCAGGCGGTCCAGTTGTTCTTCGGATTCGGCGTGGGGAGCGAGCTTGGCCCTCAATTCCGCCCGGCTGTACTCCCGCCGGGCGAGAACCTTGAGAGCCTGCACCCGCAGGGAATCAGGCACCCACGGCGGCCGACTTGGTCGGCTTGATGACGTTCACGGCGGCGGACTCCCGAATCCGGCCTTCGATTTCCTGGGCGATTTCCGGATGGGTCTTCAGGAATTCCCGGGCGTTGTCCTTGCCCTGGCCGATCTTTTCGCCGTTGTAGGCGTACCAGGCGCCGGACTTGTCCACGATCTTGTGGTTCACGCCCATCTCGATGATCTCGCCTTCCCGGGAGATGCCCTCGCCGTAGAGGATGTCGAAAATGGCTTCGCGGAACGGAGGCGACACCTTGTTCTTCACCACCTTGACCTTGGTCTCGTTGCCGATGACCTCGTCGCCCTTCTTGATGGAGCCAATGCGGCGGATGTCCAGGCGGACGGAAGCGTAGAACTTGAGCGCATTGCCGCCGGTGGTGGTTTCCGGGTTGCCGAACATGACGCCGATCTTCATCCGGATCTGGTTGATGAAGATGACCAGGGTGTTGGTCTTCTTGATATTGGCGGTGAGCTTCCGGAGGGCCTGGCTCATCAGGCGGGCGTGCAGGCCGACCATCTGGTCGCCCATCTCGCCCTCGATTTCGGCGCGGGGCGTGAGGGCCGCCACGGAGTCGATGACGATGATGTCCACCGAGCCGGAACGGACCAGCATGTCGGCGATTTCCAGGGCCTGTTCGCCGGTATCCGGCTGGGAAATGAGCAGGTCGGAGACATCGACGCCCAGCTTCTGGGCGTACTGGGGATCGAGGGCGTGCTCGGCGTCAATGAAGGCCGCCACTCCGCCCATTTTCTGCATCTCGGCCACCACCTGCAGACACAGGGTAGTCTTGCCGGAGGACTCGGGACCGTAGATTTCGACGACCCGGCCCCGGGGCAATCCGCCGACGCCGAGGGCGATGTCGAGGCCGAGGGAGCCGGTGGAAACCACCTGCAGGCCTTCGTCGATTTCGGCCTCGCCCATCTTCATGATGGAGCCCTTGCCGAACTGCTTCTCGATCTGTTGCAGCGCCGCGGAGAGCGCCTTCGACTTGTTGTCGTCCATGGTATTACCTCGAAAGTTAGGGTTGATTATGGCACAGGGTCCGGCAGTTGGAACAGAAATTGCTGAGGCGGGCTATGACCGGGTTGGGACGGGGAAATTCACCTTTTCCATCCCCGGCCGAAGCCGGAATAGCCAGAGAACATACAACAACAATGCCATTTGCATTACCGGAAATGCGGACCATGCCGGAACACGCGGCCAGATTGCTAGACTTGTCCGAACCGGAAAGCAGCCGCCGGTTCCGCATTCGCCAACTACTGTATGAACGTACAGTTATACGCTGTTTTCCAGGCCCGTGCAAGGCGACTGCCCGGCCCCACTCATGGCTGACGAAACTCTCCGGCCCGGGGCGACTGTCTTATAGCCAGCGATTCCTGCGGAGGGCCCATGGGTCCGGTACAGCGTTTCTCCTGGCTTCGACGGCACCGGTTGCTGGTTATCCTGCTCCTGCTGCCCGTCGTAATCCTGGCCGCGGGGGAGATCGCCGGCTGGCCCTTCCTGCGGGCGCCGGCGGAGCGCCTGATGACCCGCCAGATGGAGCGGCCGGTACGCATCGACGCTCCCTTCCGCATCCGCTTCGTGGGCGGACTGCGCCTGGATGCCCACGGGCTGTGGATCGCCGCCCCGCCCGAATTCGATGTTCCCCATTTCCTGGACGCGGACGATATCCACGTCCGCATGCGCTACGGCGACCTCTGGCACTTCCGGGAATCCGGCCGCCTGCGCATCGCCGTTCTCGACGTAGGCCGACTGGACGCCCGCATGCTGCGCAACCGGAACGACGCCACCTGGCGGTTCGGCAAGCAGGAAACCCAAACCGAACGGCCGGAGCTGCCGGTGGTGGACCTCCTCGGGGTCCGGCAGGGCAAAGTCGTCTTCCGCGACCCGGAGCTGGAAGCCGACCTCAACGCCACCTTCGACACCCGGGAAGGCGCTGACGCCAAGGAACCGGCCACCCACCTGGGCGTCCAGGGCCGGTTCCGCGGCCGTCCCCTCGACGGGGAGCTGGCCAGCTCCGGCTGGCTGCCGGCCACCGCCCAGGGAGCCGGCGCGCCGCCGGTATCGGCCAAAGGCTGGCTGACCTACGGCCCGGTGCGGGCCGATTTCGAAGGCAATGTGAAAGACCTGTTCGGCCAGCGGGACATCGCCGGGAATATCACCGTGAAGGGTCCGTCCCTGGGCATCCTCGGGCAACTGGTGGGGTCGCCCCTGCCCACCACCTCCCCATTCTCCCTTCAGGGCCGGATAGAGAAGGACAAGGACGTGTGGCGGGCTGCCGTGGAGAAGGGCCGGATCGGCGCCAGCGACCTGGCGGCCCGGTTCAGCTACGATCCCGGCGCCAAGCCGCCCAGGCTGGAAGGAGACCTGCGGGGCGCCAGGCTGGTGCTGGCCGACCTGGGGCCGGCCTTCGGCACCCGCAGCGCGGAGGGCACCCCCATCCGCCGCCGGCCGGGGCACCTCATCCCCGACCGCCCCCTGGACCTGTCTTCCCTGAAAAATCTCCAGGCCCACGTGACGGTGAACCTGGACGAGGTGGACCTGGGCAAGGCCTTCCGGGAGCCCATACGCCCCTTCAAGGCCACCCTTACCCTGGAGGAAAGCCGGCTGGGGCTCGCCAAGGTGGATGCCCGCACGGCCAAGGGGCGCCTGAGCGGCGACATCTCCGTCGATGCCCAGCAGAAGACGCCCCAGTGGCGTGCCGACCTGGCCTGGGAAGGCATCCGCCTGCAGGACTGGATCCGGGGAGCCAAGGCCCGCGCCGCCACGGGGGACGGCGACCGCCCGCCCTATTTCACCGGCACCCTGCTGGGCCGGGCCAAGCTGGTCGGGGAGGGCAAATCCACCGCCGAGGTGTTGAGTTCCCTGGACGGCGAAATCACCCTGTCCGTACGCAACGGCAGTTTGTCCCATCTGGTCATCGAAGTCCTCGGCCTGGACTTGGCCCAGGGGCTCGGGGTGGTGCTGCGGGGCGACGAGGACTTGCCCATGCAGTGTGCAGTCATGGATCTCCACGCGAAGAACGGGGTGATCGCTCCCAAGGTCGCCCTGATCGACACGCCGGTCACCCTGGTGCTGGCGGACGGGACCGTCAACCTCTCCCGGGAAAGCCTGGATCTGCGCCTCACCGCTAAGCCCAAGAACGTCTCCCCCTTCACCGTGCGCTCCCCCATCCGGGTACGGGGCAGCTTCGACGACCTGAAGGCGGCGCCGGAGTCCGGCCCCATCGCGGCCCGGGTCCTGGGGGGCGTGGCCCTGGCCTTCGTGAATCCCCTGGCCGCCATCCTCCCCTTCATCGATCCCGGGGATTCCCAGGAGTCGCCCTGCGCCAAGGTCCTCGCCAGCCTGAGACATTGACCGGGCAAAGCCGGCGGCCCGGCGGCGTAAAATGCGGTTCCCGCCGCCCCACCGCCCGCCATGACCGCCCGGCCTCCCGCCTTCATCTATTCTCCGCCGCCC